>JAQXGE010000078.1 GCA_029006135.1 Oscillospiraceae bacterium
AAGTGCCCCCGAGTAGGGGGCGGCCCGTGGTAAGAGTGTGGTTGCCAGACTTTTCAGTGCTCCCTTTAGGGAGCGACCACAGGAGATAGGCCCTTATAGGGCCTGTTCAAACCACCCGTTCAACGGGTGGTTTTGATTTGTAAAGTACAGAGTTTGACTTGATTCGCTCCGGCAAAGCTGGTATTCTTGTATCAATGTGCTAAAAAAGAGGAAGGTGATGGGGTGAAAAGACGCTTGAATATCGAAAGGGCTGCGATGCTGATGATTACGCTCGGTGTGATGGCGGTCATTTTTTTGCTTTCAGCACAGCCGGGAACGGGGTCCTATGCTTTGAGCGAACAAATTACGCATCAGGTGCAATCCAGCACAGCACAGTCGCTGCTGCCGTCCTTTTTCAGCGCGGATTTCCACGCCAATTTGCGCAAATGGGCACACGTTTATGTATTCTTTGCTTTGGGAGTCAGCATGACGGTGACAGTTCATCTGTTTTGGGGCGCAGGACGTTCGAACCTGCCGACTCTCTGGCAGCAGGGCTTTCTTTCGGGAGGGCTGTGTACAGCGTATGCCGCTCTGGATGAACTGCATCAGCTCTTTGTGCCGGGGCGCAGCGGCTCGCCGAGAGACGTGGGAATTGATGCGCTGGGCTTTGTGCCGGGAATTGTGATTGTCTGCCTGTTCCTTGCAATAAAACACCGCAGAAAAAAACGTAATTCATGAAAATGCCCGCAGGGAATCCAAGATACGGATTTCCTGCGGGCAATTTTTTTGAGAGAATGTCTGAAACGCCTTCCTTTATTCCATACTGATTTTGGAAAGAGGGAAAGAGGATGCGCATAAAAAGGCTGACAGGCGTATGTGTTTGTCTGGTTGTGCTCTTTGCCGCTGTACTGTGCCGGGTGTTTTGGATTGCAACGGATTCCTCATACGCGGTCAGTGCCGGCACTCAAACCCTGCGGGAAACAGCACTTCCCTCCCGGCGCGGGGATTTCTTTGATTGTAATGGCCGCCCGCTGACAGGGTGGAAAAAATGCTGGTACGCACTTTGCGTGCCAGGGGATTCGAGCTATGCAGCATTATTCCCTTATGTATCGTTTTCCGCACAGACGGAACTGTATGAGCGCAGAAACAGTGTAATGCCGTTTCTGGTTGATGTGCAGTCTGATTTGACACAAGCCGGAATAACAACCTTTGAGGGCGCCGAAAGAACCCTGCCGATCCCGATTGCCCGCCATCTTATCGGATATTTGGACGGGGAGGGGCATGGTGTGACCGGCCTTGAAAAGGCCTACGATGACCTTCTGTATGCTGCCGGAGATGAGCAAAAAATTGTCTGTACAACATCGGCCAAAGGAGAACTGATTGATGGTACGGCTCCTGAAGTGCAGATGGTTCACACTGGGACAGGGGCCAAGGTTACCCTGACATTGGATGCCAACATCCAGCGGGCCTGCGAGGCGATTGCACAGCAGGATATGACCCGGGGGTGTATTCTTGTGATGCGCACCCACAGCGGGGAAGTGGCGGCAGCAGTAAGCTGCCCGGAGTTCGATCCGGATAATGTGGCAAAAAGCATCCGAGCAAATGATACATCTCTTATAAATCGCTCTCTTGCAGCCTTCAGTGTTGGTTCTGTTTTTAAGGTGGTGATGGTGGCGGCGGCCTATGAAGAAGGTCTTGACTGGTTCACCCATGATTGTACAGGGAAAGTGGAAGTGGCAGGAGAAACCTTCCGCTGCGCGCAGGGGCGCGCTCATGGGCAGGTAAATCTTCGGGGCGCATTGGAACAAAGCTGCAACTGCTGTTTTGTGGAACTTGGTCAGTGCTTAGGAGGTGAGAGCATCCTGCAAACCGCACGCAAATTTGGGTTCGGAACAGCAGCAGTGCTGGCACCGGGACTGAAAAGTTCGGCAGGAATCCTTCCTCGGGAGCAGGAACTTGACAATCCCGGACAGCTGGCCTGCCTGTCGTTCGGTCAGGGGGAGCTGAGCGCTGCGCCAATCCAGATTGCCGCGATGATGAACGCGATTGCAAGCGATGGAATGTGGTACCCTCCGCAGGCAGTCCTGGCCGTTTCATCGGATGCGGCGCGGGCACCGGATCCGGGAGAGCCGGTTCAGGCTTGTTCGGAACAGACAGCGCGAATCCTCGAGGATATGCTTGTTTCAGTCGTTACGGATGGAATCGGTTCGGCGGCAAACCCGGGCGAGGAAGGAGCGGGAGGAAAAACCGGCACGGCACAGACGGGCCAGTTTGATGAACAGGGAAGAGAACTTCTCAATTACTGGTTTGCGGGGTTCTGGCCGGCAGAAAATCCGATTTACACCATAACGGTTCTTCAGGACGGAATCCTTGAGCCAAAAGTCAGCAGTGCGGCCGTCTTCGCCCGCGTGGCGGCGGCGCTGAATGTTGAAGAAAACAGTTGACAAGGCGCGATTTCCGGCATATAATAGCACTCGTAAAAAGAAAATGGCGCTGAAAGGGCCAATGCTCCCAAAGCCACGGCAGACAAGAGAGAAAAACATTTGCTGAAAGTTTTTCGCCGCAGCAGGAGCAGAGCCACCCCGGAGCCTCCGGCAAAACCGGACGTATGCGCGGCGTTAACGCGGCACAAGCGGCAGGCAAAATGCCTGCAAACTGGGTGGTACCACGGAAGTTTTACGGCTTTCGCCCCTTGACTCTGACCGGGAACGGCAGAATGGGGCGCGAGCCGTTTTTTCTTTTGTGCGGACCTTTCGGCGATATTTCAATTTGAGAAATGGAGAATGAGAACAATGCAGTGGACCGGATTGAATGAACTTCGCGAGAAGTATTTGCATTTCTTTGAAACCAAAGGACATCTTCGTCTGGGCAGTTTCCCCTTGGTTCCCAAGGATGACCCCAGCCTGCTCCTTATCAACAGTGGCATGGCACCCATGAAAAAGTGGTTCCTTGGCCAGGAAGAACCTCCCCGCCATCGCGTGACGACCTGCCAGAAGTGCATCCGTACCCCGGATATTGAGCGCGTTGGCATTACCGCCCGTCATGGCTGCTTCTTTGAGATGCTTGGCAACTTCAGCTTCCAGGATTATTTCAAGGAGGAAGTAATTCCATGGGCTTGGGAGTTCCTGACGAAGGAACTGGAGATCCCTGCGGAGAGACTCTATATCTCGGTCTATCTGGATGATGACGAGGCCTATGATATCTGGACCAAAAAGATTGGCATCCCCGAGGACCATATGGTTCGTTTCGGCAAGGAAGATAACTTCTGGGAGCATGGCTCCGGTCCCTGCGGTCCGTGCAGCGAGATTTACTATGATCGCGGCGAAAAATACGGCTGCGGCAAACCGACCTGCGGTGTTGGCTGCGACTGTGACCGTTATATGGAAATCTGGAACCTGGTGTTCAGCCAGTATGATTCTGACGGCAAGGGCACCTATACCCGCCTGCCTCGGCCCAACATTGATACCGGCATGGGCCTTGAGCGCCTTGCTGTTGTCATGCAGGATGTGAACAACCTCTTTGAGGTGGATACCGTGGCTGCTGTGCTGCACCATGTTGAGCGCATTGCCGGCAAGACTTATGGCGAGAACGATAAGGACGATATCTCCATTCGTGTTATCACGGACCATATCCGCGCTACAGTCTTTATGGCCTCTGACGGCATTCTGCCTTCCAACGAGGGCCGCGGCTATGTTATGCGCCGTCTGCTCCGCCGTGCGGCCCGTCATGGCCGTATGCTGGGCATCAACCGCCCGTTCCTGACCGAACTGGTTGACACGGTTATCGAATCGAGCGAGGCTGGTTATCCCGAACTGCGTGAGCATGAGGCCTATATCAAGAAGGTTATTGGCACGGAGGAAGAGCGTTTCTACAAGACGATTGATTCCGGCCTGACCATTCTCAACAGCATGATTGACCAGCTGGAAGGCTCTCAGGAAAAAATCCTGTCCGGTGCGGATGCTTTCAAGCTCAACGATACCTTTGGCTTCCCGCTTGATCTGACCAAGGAAATTGCGGCTGAAGCCGGCGTTAAGGTGGATGAAGAAGCTTTCCACGTTGAGATGACCAAGCAGCGCGAGCGTGCCCGAGCGGAGCGCCTTGCCAAGGATATTTCCGGTTGGAGTGCTGACCTGTTCGGCGAACTGGATGCCGAACCGACCGCTTTTGACGGTTACGAAAAACTGAATGAAACAGCGGTGGTGCTATCTGTCTCTGACGGTGAAGAACTGAACGATGCTGTTTCCACTGACTACGAGGCCCGCGAGGGCGTGCTGGTTGTTCTGGACCGCACGCCGTTCTACGCTGAGATGGGCGGTCAGGTAGCTGACCATGGCTATCTCACCAGCGAAAACGCCAAACTGAAGGTTGAGCAGGTCAAAAAGACTCCAAAAGGATATTTTGTGCATACCTGCACGCTGCTCGATGGCACCATCCGCGTTGGTGATACTGTGACGGCTGCGGTGGACGAGAAGCGCCGCATGGCAATCTGCCGCAACCATACCGCAACGCATCTGCTTCAGAAAGCACTCCGTGAAGTACTGGGCGACCACGTGCATCAGGCCGGCAGCTATCAGGACGATAAGATTACCCGTTTTGACTTCACGCACTTCAGCGCTGTGACACCGGAAGAACTGGCTCAGGTGGAACAGAAAGTCAACGAAAAAATCTATGAGTCGCTGCCTGTGACCATCCAGAATCTTCCCATCGAGGAAGCCAAGAAAATGGGCGCGATGGCTCTGTTTGGCGAGAAGTACGGCAGCGTTGTCCGTGTTGTGGATGCCGGCGGCTGGAGCACTGAGTTCTGCGGCGGTACCCATGTGAAGAATACGGCTCAGATTGGCTGCTTTAAGATTCTGAGTGAAGCCAGCGTTGCAGCAGGCATTCGCCGTGTGGAAGCAACCACTGCGTTTGGTGTTCTCGATTTGCTCAACGAGCGCAACACCGAGCTGGAAAAGACAGCTGCCGCTCTCAAGGCAAACAACATGAAGGACGTTCCGGCCCGCGCAGAAGCGATGGCTGCTGAACTCAAGGAAACGAACAAGCAGCTGGAAATCGCCAAGGCAAAGCTTGCTTCTGCGGAGATTGACGGCCTGTTTGATAAGGCTGCGGTTGTGGACGGCGTGCGTGTTGTCACGGTTTATATGAACGGCACGGCACCTGACACGCTGCGCAGTATGCTGGACAAACTGCGTGACAAGGCTCCTGACGCTGTGGGCGCATTGGTTGGCTCTGACGGCGGAAAGACCACACTGGCTGTTGGCGTTGGCAAGACGGCCTTGGCCCGCGGACTGAAGGCAGGCGTTCTGGTCAAGAAGATTGCTGCTATTGCCGGAGGCAACGGCGGCGGTAAGCCGGACTTTGCTATGGCAGGTATTCGTGATATCTCCAAGATTGACGATGCACTCCATGCCGTAGAAGGGATCGTTAAAGAAGAACTGGAAAAAGCAAATTGATCGTGCTATAATTTAAACAGATTTGCTCCTATAATATTCTTCGGTAAAGGAGGGAACGAAAATGGATGACTGCCTGTTCTGTAAAATTGCAGCAGGGGAAATCCCGTCCAACAAGCTGTACGAGGATGACACACTGCTCGCTTTTTATGACATTGACCCGCAGGCACCGGTTCACTTTTTGGTGATCCCGAAAAAGCACATCACTTCCGCAGCAGACTTGACGGAGGACGATGCCGCTCTCTTGGGTCACATCTATGCGGTAATTGCCAAACTGTGCAAAGAGTTGGGCGTTGCGGAATCCGGCTACCGTGTTGTCACGAATGTAGGCGAAGACGGCGGGCAAAGTGTAAAGCATCTGCACTTTCATGTGCTGGCCAAGCGGAGTCTGGCATGGCCTCCGGGCTGATGCGGTCACCTTTGAACCCTTGAAAGAATATTCATCTTCAAAAAGAGGTAAAAATCATGGCTGATACCTATACTCTCCATGTGGCGGGCCTGACCCGTGAACTGCCCATCTGCAAAGTCAATGACCATCTTGATATTGCGGCCTTCGTTATGTTCAGCGATGTGGAACTGACGATTGCCTGCGCCAGAGACTTGCTGGCAAAATGTCCGGATTTTGATGTGATTCTCACCGCAGAGGCAAAAGGAATTCCCCTTGCCTATGAAATGAGCCGCCAGAGCGGAAAGCAATGGATTCCGGCGCGCAAGGGCATCAAAGCCTATATGCAGGACCCGGTTGTGGTGGAGGACCAGTCCATCACCACGGCAGGCAAGCAGACCCTTGTGATTGACCGCAAAGACCTTGACTACATGAACGGCAAGCGTATTCTGGTTGTGGATGACGTCATCTCCACCGGCGGCAGCCTGCACGCACTGGATGCACTGGCAGAAAAGAGCAGCGGTACGATTGTTGGCCAGGCGGCCGTTCTGGCTGAGGGTGATGCTGCTAAGCGTACGGATATTATCTTCCTCGAACCGCTCCCGCTTTTCGTGCACTAAAATGAAACGTAAGCTGGCTGGCTTTGGTCTTGCCTTCGCATTGGCAGAGCTGGCCGCGGCGTACCTGCCGCCGTTGGCCTCTCTGCTGACGGCGGCAGGTTTTGTTATTGCTTTTATCTTTTTTGGGAGTGCGCCCGGAACCAAGAAAACGGGACGGAAATATCTTCCGGTTCTGCTCGGAGGCGCGGCGGGACTGTGCTGGAATCTTGTGTTTTGTCAGGCTGTTGTAAGACCTGCGCAGGCTCTGGCCGGAACAACGGCAGAATGTACGGCCATTGTTCAAACGGACTGCGAAACCTCTTGGCAGGAAGGATGTCTGCGCGGAACGCTGGTGCTGACAGAGATAGAGGGGAGAAAAACATCTCTCCGCGTCACCTGCAATGCATTTCCCTATGCGGAACCGGGTGAAAAATTTACAGCTCGGTTCCGCCTGAGTGATTTGCCGGAAAGCCGGTATCGAATGAGCGATTTCTCGGACAGTATCTGGCTGGAGGCAGAATATCTGGATGGCTGGAACAAGGTGGGAAGTTCAAATGCTTTACAGTTCTCTCTTTACCGGCTGCGCCAGAAACTGACCCGCAGGCTGTCGCACTATCTGCCGCGTGATTTGGCTGGATTGGAAGCGGCAATGTTTTTGGGCAATAAACGACTGCTCAGGAAAGACATTTCTAAGACTTTCCGCACGGCGGGGATTTCGCACCTTCTGGCAGTGTCCGGCCTTCATGCAGCGCTTTTGTGCAGCTTGTTTACTTTTGGCAAAAAACGCAGCTTTTCCCGGCCAATCCTTGCGGCTCAGACTGCGGCTTTGCTCTTTTATATGGCGCTGACTGGCTTCCCGGTGTCGGTCGTCAGAGCGGGAACGGTGTTCCTTATTGCGCTGGCAGGATACGCAATGCTTCAGCCGCCTGACGCCCTCACATCACTTGGTGCGGCTGCGGTACTCATTGGCATCCAGCCGTTTGCCCCATGCGATGTGGGCTTTCAGCTCTCCTTCTGTGGCGTGCTGGGTGTTCAGGCGGCGGCAGAACTTTCACGCAGAGAACGTAACTTTTTCCTGAATCGCGCCCATGCGGATGAGCTGCCTTGGCTGACGGAAAAACTTCTCGCCTTACTGGGAACGGTGCAGGCGGCGTTTCTGGCTTCATTGGCAACGCTTCCGATTTTACTGGCACACGATATGACGACCAGTGGTGTGGCGGTACTTTCCAATCTGCTGGTGGTGTGGATGCTTGGCCCGGCTCTTTGCATTGGGCTCTTGGTGCTGCTGTTTTCCTTTGTGCCTTTGCTGAATCCGCTTTACCACGGAATCAGCTTTGTGCTGGCAGCTTGGCTCAAGATTATGGTGGACCTCGCCGAATTCTGCGCGGACCTTCCGCTGGCACGCATTTCTTTGCCGCAAAAATACACGCTCTTTGCGTTGGCGGTGCTGGCTGTGCTGGCAATCATCTTTTATCATGCGGGAAAGATGCGGTTCTATATTCCCGCAGCATCTGTGTGCGCCTGTGCGGCGGTGGCATTTGGCGTATGGATGCAAAAGGACGTTGTTCAGATTGCGCTTGTTGGAACTTCCGGCAACCCTTGTGTGGTTGTGATGCAGAATGCCCGTGCGGCCGTTATTTTCCGCGGCGGTGCGGCCAACAGTAATGCAGTCACGGAATACCTGTCCGCTCACGGAGCCGGTGACCCCGTGGCGCTGATTGATCTGCGGACGGATCCGCAGCAGCAGACGCCGGATGCAGATGAATATTGGAATATGGAAGAACTCCCCGATGGCTGTACGCGGATTGACCTGCTTGACACACTGGCGGTGGACCTCTATCATGACAGCGGCGGGAATTTGGCCGTATTGGATGTGGGAGGCTACCATGTGGCAGCAGCTGCGGGGGAAATATCTCTGATTCGGCCGGTGACGGTGGACTTGTTCCTTGCAGCAGGCGGATACCCTGAGTATGTCGAGGCACAGTCCATTATGACCAATCAGAAAAATCCGAAATGGAAGAAAACGCTGGATACAGAGAACCTTTATATAGGAACAGATACGCCGTCCGTTACCGTGCGGCCGGGACGCAGTGTTGTATTTGAGGAGGTGCAGGAACTTGCTTTACAGTGATACCGAGCTGAAAAAACGCATCAAGGCTGGATGCCCGGTTTACTATTTTTACGCCTCGGACGAGGCACTTGTACGAAGTGCTGCGGCTAAAGTGGAAAAAGCGTTCGCAGAGCAGGCACCTGACACCACGGTGCTTGACGGCCCGAACCCGCGCGTGGAGGATGTGGTCCTTGCCGCAGGAACCATTTCCTTCTTTGGCGGCAGGCGTCTTGTCATGCTGCCGCTTATACGGCCTTCGCAGTATTCTGATAAGGACTTGGAAGAACTTTGCGGAACACTGGCAGACACAGAAAATGCAATTTTTATCCTCACGAGTGTGTTTGAGGAAAAATACGGCAATATTCGCCCCGGAAAACGCGAGCAGAAACTGATTTCTGCCTGCGAAAAGCTGGGGTACAGTGTTCAGATGGCAAGACCCGGACGTTCGGAACTGCAAAAGATGATCCGAGAGTGTGCGGCACAGAACGGGACTTCTTTTGCGCCGGGCGCAGAAACCGCACTGCTGGACCGGTGCGGAGAAGACCAGTTCCTTTTGCAGAATGAAGTAGCCAAACTTTCGGCTCTGAGCGGATACACCACCATTACGGTTGATATGATTGAAATGCTGGGAACAGTTACGCTCGAGGCGGACACCTTTGAGATGGTGCGGATGGTCTGCGCGGGAAATACTCGTCAGGCTATGGCCAAACTGCGCACGCTCTTGGAACTTCAAAATGAACCGATAATGATCACGGGCGCGCTGATTGGCAACTACCTCGATATTTACCGGATGTTTCTTGCGTTAAAAAGCCGCCGGAAAGCGGACGATGTGGCAAAGGACTTTAGGTATACCGGAAAATGGAATACCCGGCTGAGAAACGCTGCGCAGACGGCATCGCGTATGAAACGTACACAAATAGAGCAAAGCTTGCATATTCTGCAAAAACTTGACAGCGATTTGAAAGGCAGCCGCTTGGATGCGGAAATCCTCATGCAGAAGGCACTTTGTGAACTGGCCCTGGCAAGGAGAACACAATGAAAATGAATTTGTCCCGTGCGCTGGTTGTGGAAGGAAAGTATGATGCGGCCCGCCTTGCAAACCTTGTGGAAGGGCTGATTTTGACCACGGATGGGTTTGCAATCTTCAAGGATAAGGCAATGCAGCGCCTGTTCAAGCGCATTGCAGCAGAACAGGGGATGATTATCCTCACAGATTCTGATGCGGCGGGGTTTCGCATTCGTCATTATGTGACGGGCTTAGTCGGCGCGCAGAATGTGCTGCAAGCCTATATACCGGCATTGCCTGGCAAGGAACCGAGAAAAGCGGAGCCGGGGAAGGAAGGGCTGCTGGGCGTTGAGGGTGTTCCGGATGAACAAATCCTTGACGGGCTGCGCACAGCGTTGAGCAGTGAATCCTGTGTGGCCGAAAACGTTTCCACTTCTGCTGATGCGCCGCGTGAACCGATTACCTATACGGACCTCTATGTGTGGGGACTGAGCGGAACCGCCAATGCGGCACAGCGTAAGAGAAACTTTCTGCACCGTCTGGGACTTCCTCCAAGACTGAGCAAAAAGGAGCTTGTTCAGGTGCTGAATACCCTTTACACAAAAGAGAGTCTTAGCGCCCAAATCAAAGAGATGACGGGGGAGTTGCGCTGTGTCGAACCGCAGAATCCCGCCGATGAAAAGGAAGAAAAGAGGGAGTGCTTATGAGAGATTATCTGAAAGAAAGGGGACAGCGAATTGCCGCTTACGCCAAGGGACTGACAAAATGGCTGATTTTAGCTGTCTGCGTGGGCATTTTGTGCGGACTGGCAGGAACGGCATTTCATGTTCTTGTAGAACACGCAACGGAATTGCGAACGGAACATCCGTGGCTTCTGTTTTTGCTGCCGATTGCCGGATTGGTGATTGTGGCGCTTTACAAAGCAGCGCATATTGAGGGCGTTGGAACCAATGACGTGATTGACTGCGTGCAGGATGGCAAACCGCTGAGTATCTGGCTGCTGCCTGTAATGTTTGTCAGCACGGTACTGACGCATCTGGCGGGCGGCAGTGCCGGACGGGAAGGTGCTGCGCTCCAGATGGGCGGCGACATTGGCTGGCAGATGGGACGCCTGCTTCGCTTGAACAATCATGATTGCCGCACGGCAACATTGTGCGGAATGTCAGCCTTTTTCTCTGCTTTGTTCGGCACACCGCTTACGGCAGCTTTTTTTGCACTTACGGTGATTCATGTCGGCGTGGTTTTCTATTCTGCCTTTTTCCCGTGCTTTGTTTCCGCAATGGTTGCATACGGAATTTCTCTGGCTCTTGGCGTTGCGCCGACACGCTTTTCGGTCGCGGTGCCGGAACTTTCCGCTTCCATGATGGTGCGCGTTGGACTGTTTTCGATTCTGTGTTCGCTTGTGGTGATTCTTTTCTGTGCCATTCTTCACCAGGGAAACCATTGCATGGCTAAATTATTCCCGAATCGCTGGGCTCGTGTGCTGGCAGGCAGTGCCGCGGTCATTCTTTTTACGTTCCTTTATGGGGAAATGCGGTATAACGGTGCAGGAATGAGCGTTATCACCGCTGCCATTGAGCAGGGCACGGCACTCCCTTGGGACTGGATACTCAAGGCGCTGCTTACGGCTGTAACGCTCGGAGCTGGATTCAAGGGCGGCGAAGTGGTTCCATGCTTCTTTGTTGGGGCTACTTTTGGCTGCGTCGCGGCACCCTTGTTTGGCATACCGTCCGGCTTTGGCGCGGCTCTTGGACTTGCGGGTCTCTTCTGCGGCGCCTCCAATTGTCTGCCGGCTACGCTGTTCCTCTCCGTTGAACTGTTCGGATCGGAAGGACTGCTGTATTTTGCCATTGTGTGCGGTGTGACCTATGTGCTTTCCGGCTATTCCGGACTGTACAGCAGTCAGACGATTCTGACATCCAAGCTGGAATCGGAATATCTGGAAGGACAGAAAGAACAGGTGAAGCGCGGCTGAAATCTACTGCATATAATATTCAGGAGTTGTACCTTCCAAAAGAAAACTTGCAAGAGGAATGCACTCTGTCACGGCACATAGGGAGGCTTTCCCGTCAAGAATTACATTGACGGTCGCAGTTACTTCGAGCGTTGAAGAAAAAAGCAGGCGGTTAATTGCGGCAGGTTCGGTCTTTTCGACGATGACCCCTTCAACATAACCTTCCGGACGAAAATGGACGCGCCAGCCAGGCCCAAGGTCAAAGAGAAAGACACTTCCGGAGAGCGCTCCAAGAGGGACCGTGATGGTTCGCTTCGGCAGAGCACTGAGGGCTTTCTCCGCTGCATCCACGAGCGAAAGGCGGGCTTCGTTGAGCCGCACGGAATCGCTGCTGATGCGGCCTTGGCTTTCAAAATAAAGCGATTGATATCGGTCCGGGTGATCAGTCAGTTCCTGATGCAGTGCGCGATTCATTGTCTCTACCACAACCGTTCGGCATTCGTGGCGTGCTACCTCTTTTAGTGCAGGCCAGACGGCGCTGCTGACCTGCTTGCACAGGCACCATATGGACAACCAAAGGAAAATCAACAGCAATCCATATTTCTGCACGCGGGAAAATGACGCACCGGCTTTTTTCCTGACAGTTTTTCTCTGCATTTCGCATCACTCCCATTCTGCCTATGCTATGCGGGGCACAGCGGCACGGTGAGTTGCATTTTTCAAAAAAGTAAGGTACAATAAAAAGAAATGAACTTGTTTCGGCCCAATATTGCGGCCGCGGAAGGATGGAAACATGACGAGTTTTTCTCCGGAGTTGAGACAGGCACTGAGCTTGGTACAAAAGCCCGGCCGCTATACCGGCGGTGAGCCGGGCAGTGTCTATAAGAATAAGGCGGACGTGGATGTTCGCATGGCATTCTGCTTCCCTGACACCTATGAAATTGGAATGTCCTTTCTGGGCGAAAAAATCCTTTACGAACTGCTGAACCGCCATGAAAACTGGTGGTGCGAGCGCGTCTTTATGCCCTGGACGGATATGAAAGAGCAGATGGAGCGTCTGCACATTCCGCTGTATGCGCTGGAAAGCAAAGACCCACTTACGGACTTTGATATTGTCGGATTTTCTCTCGAATATGAGCTTTGCTATACCAACATTCTGGCAATGCTGGACCTTGCAGGAATCCCGCTGCACGCAACCGAACGGGACGAAAGCTGGCCGCTCATTATTGCGGGTGGTCCCTGCGTGTGCAATGCTGAGCCGATGGCAGATTTCTTTGACATCATGCAGCTGGGCGAGGGCGAGGAGATGCTCCAGCAAATTTGTGCGGTTGTGGAGCAGGGCAAAAAGTCTGGATGGAACAAAGAACAGCTCCTTCTGGAACTGGCAAAGATTCCCGGCGTCTATGTGCCGTCCTTCTATGATGTGACATACCTTCCTGACGGCCGTGTGGAATCCATTCGCCCCAATCGTCCCGGCGTGCCCGAGCGGGTCACCAAGGCAATTGTCAAGGACATGGACAGTTTTGTGCCGCCGGAAAACTTTGTCGTTCCTTTAGTGGGCGCTGTTCATGACCGAGCCAGCGTTGAGGTGCTGCGCGGCTGTGTGCGCGGCTGCCGGTTCTGTCAGGCAGGACAGATTTACCGTCCTTTCCGTGAACGCTCACCGAAAGTTATCAGTGACAGTGCGCGCGTTCTTTGCCATAACACCGGCTATGATGAACTGAGCCTTACAAGCCTTTCCACTTCTGACCATTCACGTTTGGAAGAAATTCTTGACCGGCTGAACGCGTGGGCAGAGGAGGACCATGTGAGCTTGTCCCTGCCTTCACTTCGGGTGGACAATTTCTCGCAGTCTTTGGTAGAAAAGACAACCAAGGTGCGCAAGAGCGGCCTGACTTTCGCTGCAGAGGCCGGAACCCAGCGTCTGCGGGATGTTATCAATAAGAATGTAACGTGGGAGGAAATCGAGCGGGGCTGTCGGATTGCCTTCGCGGAAGGTTATACCTCGGTCAAGCTCTATTTTATGATGGGCTTGCCCACCGAGACGATGGAAGACATCAAGGGAATCGCCGACACGGCTCAAAAGGTTGTGGACCTCTATTACAGCATGGACCATGCAAAAGGCAAGGGCGTGCAGGTGACAATCAGCGTAGCCTGTTTTGTGCCCAAACCGGATACACCGTTCCAGTTCTGCGCGCAAGACCGCAGAGAGACGCTGAGAGAAAAGCAAAAGTATCTTCTGAGCTGCGTGCATTCCCGCAAAATCAAGGTCAACTACCATGACAGCGCGACCAGCGTTCTGGAAGACGTTTTCGCCAAGGGAGACCGCCGCATGGGAAAGGTAATCGAGACCGCATATAAAAAGGGCGCCTTCTTTGATACCTGGGAAGAATATTTTAATTATGACCGTTGGCGGGAATCTTTTGCTGAGTGCGGCATTGACCCGGATTTTTACAATTACCGGGAAATGGGACTGGACGAAGTAACCCCCTGGTCCCATCTGGATGTGGGCGTCAGCCACGCGCATCTTGTGAGGGAATACAAAAAAGCCCTCCGCGCCGAAACGACACAGCCCTGCAATCATCAGTGCAGCGGCTGCGGAGCCAACAAACTTCTGGGAGGTCCGTGCTTTGATTACAGTCAGAATTCGATTTCGTAAGGTAGATGAAGCGGCTTATATCTCACTGCTGGATCTTCAGCGTGTGTTTCACCGTATTCTCAAACGCAGCGGACTGCCGGTTTATTACACGCAAGGGTTCAATCCGCATATTTACCTTTCCTTCGCTTGCCCGCTGTCATTGGGGCAGGAGAGCATCTGCGAATGCTGTGAGGTCAAAACCGAGGAGGAGAACCAGGATTTTGCACTGTGGAAAGAAACTTTGCAGCCTTTGATGCCTCGCGGCATTGAAATCACTTCCGTTGCGCCGGCGGTAAGCAAAGTGGCGGATATAGACCACGCCGAGTATGCAGTCACCGTTCCGGCATCCGCTGCCGATGCGCTGGATGAATACAATGCAGCACCCGCCGCCATGGTCATGAAAAAGAGCAAGCGCGGAAAGAAAGAAATGGATCTCAAAGAATTTTTGCCGCACATCGACTACCAGCCTGAAGGGGACGAGCTTCGTTTTTCTCTGATGCTGCCCTGCGGATCGGGGGAGGCTCCGAATCTCAACCCGGCGCTGCTTCTCAGCTATCTTCAGCAAAAAAGTGAAATTCCGCCCTGGCTGTGCAATGTGACGCGGGTGAAGCTTTACACAAAAAATAACGAAGAATTTTGTTAAAACGCCGAAAAAACACTTGCAAAATCTTGCGCTATGTGCTACTATAATTTAGCGTTAGTGCCGCCGAGCCATCGGCGGGGTAATGACAAATCATTATACAGGCGGTCCTCTGACGAAATATTCGTGTATGAACGTCGAAAAACAATGGAGGAATTCATCAATGGACGCAATGCAGAAAATGACCGAGGGCATGATCAAAGAGAATCAGCCCAAGTTTGAAGTCGGCGACACCGTTCGCGTGTCTGTCCGCATCAAGGAAGGCGACAAGGAGCGTATCCAGGCTTTTGAGGGCACTGTGATCGCGAAGAAGCACGGCGGCATCGCCGAGACCTTCACCGTTCGCCGCACCTCTTACGGTGTTGGCGTTGAGCGCGTTTTCCCGGTCAACAGCCCGTTTGTTGAGAAAGTGGAAGTCGTTCGCCGTGGTAAGGTTCGCCGCGCTAAGCTGTTCTATCTGCGTGAGCGCACTGGCAAGGCTGCCAAGGTCAAGGCTCGCATCTGAGTTTCAACAGGGGAATAATGCAAGAAAAAGGGGAGGACGGTTGGCGTTCTCCTCTTTTTTCTTTAGGAACATTCACAGGCAAGGGGGCGTGAGATGCAAAACGTGAAAAGTGAAAAGCGCCTGTCAGGGAACCGAAACCTTTTGGAATGGGTGGATTCCGTGGTAATGGCCGTTGTGTTTGTGGCTTTAGTATTCACGTTTGTTGTCCGCGCAGTCCGGGTGGACGGCCGCTCCATGAATCCGACTCTCCAGGACCAGCAGCTTCTGTTTATCTCCAGTCTCCCCGATGAACCTGAATATGGGGATGTTGTTGTGGTAGACGCTTACACGCGGCACAACCAAACACTGATTAAACGGGTCATCGGCAAAGCCGGAGATGTGATTGATATTGATTTTGAGGACGGAATTGTCTACCGAAATGGTAAGGCGCTGAGCGAACCATATACGGCTGAGCCGACACACTTGAAATTTGATACACAGTTTCCTATCACAGTGCCGCAGGGAAGTGTCTTTGTGATGGGGGATAACCGCAACAATTCCCGGGACAGCCGCCTCGGTGAAATTGGCTGTGTTGACTTGCACAACATTCTTGGCAAGACGCTGAAACAATATGGATTGGGAGGAACCAATGAGTGAAGATATCATCAACCGCCGGGTAATCCAGTGGTTCCCCGGCCATATGGCAAAAACTTTGCGCTTAATGGAGACGGAAATCCGCAATGTGGATTGTGTGCTCCAGATTCTTGATGCGCGGATTCCGCTTTCGAGCCTGAATCCGGAGATTGAGCGCATTACGGCGGGCAAGCCGCATCTTTATGTGCTTAACAAGGCTGATCTTGCGGACCCGGAAATTACCCGTCAGTGGCTCGACTATTTCAAGAGCGCAGGCGCCGGATGCCTGCCCATGGATTCCAAGCAAAAAGGTCGGGCCGGAGCTGTTAAAGCGCCAATCGAGAGGGAACTCGCTGCGCTGATGGAGCGCCGCCGCAAAAAGGGAATGGTTGGTGCCCGAATCCGTGTGATGGTGGTGGGAATCCCCAATGTGGGGAAATCCACCTTCATCAACTCTTTTGCGGGGACCAACCGCGCCAAGGCGGCAAACAAACCGGGCGTGACCCGCGGCAAACAGTGGATTACGGTGGACGACTACGATCTGATGGATATGCCCGGCGTTCTCTGGAAAAAGTTTGACAGCCTTGAAACGGCCACAAACCTGGCGTTTATCGGTTCTATCAAGGATGATATCCTTGACATTGAGGAGCTCGCCTGCGGTCTGCTTTCCAGCGTGCGAAACATTTATCCGGATCAGCTATTGAGCCGGTACAAGCTGGATAAATCCGCGCTGGTACTTCCTCCGTATGACCTTCTTCAAGCAATCGGAGCAAAGAGAGGAATGCTCATTTCCGGCGGGAAAGTCGATACCGAACGCGCTGCCAAGATGCTTGTCGGTGAATTCCGTGCCAGCAAATGGGGACGCATCTCACTCGAGCGTCCGCCTCAGCGCGCATCAATTCCCGATGAAGACTGGGAG
The DNA here is from genome assembly GCA_029006135.1 of Oscillospiraceae bacterium. Classification (GTDB taxonomy): domain Bacteria; phylum Bacillota; class Clostridia; order Oscillospirales; family Ruminococcaceae; genus Gemmiger. The sequence continues at coordinate 16,798 of JAQXGE010000078.1, forward strand.
GAGGATGACGATGCCTCGCAGGATGAGCAATAATCCGGCACTGTATGAATATGATGCTCTTCAGCGTCAGCAGCACGGCAATATCTGCGGCGTGGACGAAGCCGGACGCGGCCCGCTGTGCGGACCAGTTTGCGTTGCGGCGGTAATTCTGAACCCGGATGACCCGGTTGAAGGAGTGAACGACTCCAAAAAACTCTCGGAAAAACGCCGGGAGGAACTGTACGACCAGATTGTTTCTCGGGCGCTGGCGTATTCGATTGTGTTCGTCTCTCCAAAGGAAATTGACGAAAAAAATATTCTTTGGGCTACAATGGACGGCATGACGCGCGCCGTGCAGGGCCTTTCCCTGACACCGGATTATGTCCTTGTGGATGGGAACCGCTGCCCGCCGGGGCTTGAACAGCCGGCAGAAGCGGTGGTCAAGGGGGATGCAAACAGCGCCAGTATTGCCGCAGCATCCATCCTTGCCAAGGTCAGCCGGGACAGATATATGCTGGAACTCGACAAACAATATCCCCAGTATCAGCTTGCCAAGCACAAGGGATATCCCACAAAGCTGCACTATGAACTGATTGAAAAGTATGGCATTCAGGATTTTTATCGCCGCAGTTTTTTGAAAAAGCAGGGGTATTGGAATGAGCCGGGCTGAGATAGGCCATACCGGTGAGGCCATTGCCGCCAAGTATTATATCCAGCGCGGATATTTACTGCTCAATCACAACTACCGTACCCGGCTTGGGGAGCTTGACCTCATCCTTTACAAGGACAATACAGTGGTGTTTGCGGAGGTCAAAACCCGCACTTCCACCGTAAGGGCAGCTCCGGCCGAGGCGGTAAATCCAGCCAAGTGCCGCAGACTTGAAGCTGCGGCGGCACAGTATTTGCAGCGAAGCCCATACGCGGATTCTAATATCCGCTTTGATGTGATAGAGGTAACTCCGGAAAATGGAAGTTGGAGAGTGCATTGCATTCAAAACGCATTCAGCTCTGATTTTTCATTATAAGCATAAGCAAAACGAAGAAAATACAAAGATGGGGTGTATGATTATGCAGTACCAAAGCACACGCAATCCCAATACCGTTGTTTCTTCCTCGCAGGCGATTTTGCGCGGCCTTGCGCCGGACGGCGGGCTTTTTGTTCCGCAGTCCTTCCCGAAGGCTGATTTGCAGGCATGGCGAAATTTGAGCTACCCTGAACTGGCTCAAGAAGTTCTGAAAGGATTCCTGACAGACTACGACCCGGAGTTTCTGGGCACGGCTGCCCGCAATACCTACGGGGAAGCCTTTGGGGGAAAAGCCGGTCATCTCGAAAAAGTTCATGATGGTTTGTATGCGCTTGAACTCTGGCATGGTCCGACCTGCGCATTTAAGGATTATGCGCTCCAGCTCATGCCCAAACTTCTGGTTCAGGCCAAAAAGAATTTGGACTGCACAGAAACAACGCGGATTCTTGTGGCAACGTCCGGTGATACCGGCAAGGCGGCACTGGCTGGATATGCCGGGCTGGAAGGTATTGAGGTCGAGGTCTTTTATCCAAACGCCGGCACAAGCGAAATCCAACGGCTCCAAATGGCCACACAGCAAGGGAACAATGTAGCCGTTTACGCAGTCAACGGCAACTTTGACGATGCCCAGACCGGTGTAAAGCAGGTGTTTGGCGATTCGAGCGTGGCAGAGGAACTTGAGAAGCGGGAAATTCGCCTTTCAAGCGCAAACTCTATCAACTGGGGCCGCCTTGCGCCGCAGATTGTTTATTATTTTTATGCCTATTTCCGCCTCGCAGAGAATGGCGCAGTCGAATGGGGCAAGCCGGTGGACTTCTGCGTTCCCACCGGAAATTTCGGTGACATTCTGGCGGGCTACTATGCCAAACAGATGGGACTTCCGATTGGCAAATTGGTCTGCGCATCCAACCGCAACAATGTCCTGACGGATTTTATCCGCACAGGAACCTATGATGCGCGCCGGACTTTCTATAAGACAACTTCTCCTTCCATGGATATTCTTGTCTCGAGCAATCTGGAACGCCTGCTTTACCATGTAACCGGTGATGCGTCCAAAGTGGCCGGATGGATGGCGGAACTTGCCGCTGAAGGAAAGTATACGGTGGATGCCGAAACGCTTGCGGCAATCCAGAAGGACTTTGCCTGCGGCTGTGCGGATGATGCTCAGAGCGCAGAGGAAATACATACGCGTTATGCTGCAGACCACTACCTCTGCGACCCGCACACGGCCGTTGCTTTCTGCGTGGCGGAGTCCGCTCGGACGGCAGCACCAATGGTCGTGCTCTCCACGGCAAGTCCCTTCAAGTTCCCGCGCGATGTGCTGAAAGCTCTTGGCGAACAAGCTCCGGAAGGGGATTTCGCCGCCATGGACGCTCTTGCATCGGCAGCAGGCTGTGAAGCACCCAGGAGCCTTCGCGTTTTGAAAGAAATGCCGGTTCGGTTTGATAGGACTATTGACCCTGCCGATATCCGCACAGCGGCACTGAAATAAAATGTAACGTGCGCTGCCCGGACTGCTTCTGCACCGGCAGAAGCGGACAGCGCCTGATAAGGAACTTTAGATTTCGCTGAAAGTTTCGCAGACGGTTTCGGTTGCACCGTTCGCACGGTGATTGACATGAATCTCACGTGCTGTACAGCAGCAGGAACCATTGTTGTGGACGCAATTCTCCACATCGCAGCAAATGCCGCTGATAATGTTTTCTTCCATTGGACACTGCCTCCTTTCCTCGGATTCAGTATGACCGGGCGGTGCCAAAATTATTCACTTCAAGGGAGGTGCGTATGGCTGTTTTTGTAATAGGGGACCTGCATCTTTCTCTGGGAAGCGACAAACCCATGGATATCTTTGACGGCTGGGAAGGCTATCTGCCAAAATTGGAAGCCAACTGGCGCACCCTGATTGGGGAACAGGATACGGTTGTGCTGGCAGGGGATACGAGCTGGGCCATGAAGCTGGAAGATACCGCGGCGGATTTCTCTTTTCTCCAATCGCTGCCGGGCCAGAAATGGCTGCTCAAGGGCAACCATGATTACTGGTGGACAACGCAGCGCAAGATGGAACGATATCTCGCAGAAAGCGGATTTGACTCGCTTCGTATTCTGCATAATAATTGCTGTATGGTGGGTTCACTGGCCCTTTGCGGAACGCGGGGATGGCCTTTTGATGACTCGGCTGCCCAGGATGCCAAGATTATGGCACGGGAAGCCGGACGGCTTCGGATGTCTTTGGAGTCGGCAGGGGATGCGGAAAAGATTGCGTTTCTGCATTATCCGCCGGTCTTTCCCGGCGGCTACGCGCAGCCGCTTGTAGAGGTGCTTCATGAATTTGGCGTGACACAATGTTATTATGGGCACCTGCACGGCAAATCCATACGAGGCGCTATTCAGCGGGAGGTGGATGGCATCAGCTACCACCTTATTTCTGCGGATGGATTGCGGTTCTGCCCGAGAAAAATCTGTGATTGAGCAGATAAAACATCATATTTTTGCCTGAATAGGCAACTTTTTTGAAAAATGGGCTGGTATTCTTTGCCGGCACGTGGTATAATTACTTGTATTTCTATGTTTGGAGGATTTTCAAATGAACCTGATTTCCTGTGAAAAGCTCGAAAAGAGCATGGTAGAACTCCAGTTTTCTGTTGACGCTGAAACCTTCAAGGCTGCGGTAAATACCGCTTTCAAGCGTGAAGGCAAAAAATACGCCATCCCTGGCTTCCGCAAGGGCAAGGCACCCCGTCACATGATTGAGAAAATGTACGGCGCTGACATCTTCCATTACGATGCCATCAATGACATTTTCCCTGAGCAGTACGAGGCTGCCGTTAAAGAGGCCGCTATTGACGTTGTGGGCCGCCCTGAGCCTGAAGTCGTCTCCATGAACGAGGAGGACGGCGTTGTCCTGAAGGTCAAGGTTGCCGTTAAGCCTGAAGTTGAACTGGGCGAGTACGCCGGTTTAACCGTGACCAAAGAGGTCAAGACTGTTGACGAGGCTGATGTTGATGCCGAAATCAAGCGTATGCAGGACCGCAATGGCCGCCTGCTGACCCGTGAGGGCGCTGCCGAGAACGGTGACACCGTTGATATCGACTTCGAGGGCTTTGTTGATGGCAAGGCTTTTGAGGGCGGCAAGGCTGAGCATTACTCTCTGGTTCTTGGCTCCGGCTCTTTCATCCCCGGTTTCGAGGAGCAGCTCGTTGGCCACAGCGCCGGCGAGGAGTTCGACATCAATGTGAAGTTCCCCGATGAGTACGGTGCTGAGGAACTGGCCGGCAAGGACGCTACCTTCAAGATTAAGCTCCATGAGGTCAAGTACAAGGAACTGCCTGAGCTGGACGATGACTTCGCCAAGGACGTCAGCGAGTATGACACGCTGGAGGAACTGAAGAGCTCCATCCGCACCGGCATCCAGACCAACCAGGAGAAGCAGGCTGAGCAGAAGGTCGAGAATGACCTGATTGACCAGGTTGTGAACAACATGAAGGCTGACATCCCCGATGCCATGATCGATGGCCGCGTAGATGAGCTGGTTCAGGATTTCGAGTACCGCATTTCTCAGCAGGGCCTCAAGCTCGAGCAGTATCTGCAGTATATGGGCATGAACATGGAGCAGTTCCGCGGCGAATTCCGTGAGCAGGCCGAGAAGCAGGTTAAGATGCGCCTGGCTATGGAAGCTATTGTTGCCAAGGAAGGCATTGTGGCTACCGATGAGGAGTTCGAGGAAGAAGTTCAGCGCATTGCTGATGCTTACAAGATGGAAGCCGACAAGGTCAAGAGCATCGTTGATGCTGATGCCGTGAAGGCTGATCTGGCTGTGAACAAGGCCATTGATTTTGTTAAGGAGAAGGCCAACATCGTTACTGCCGCTCCTGAGGAAAAGAAAGAGGACGCTGAGGGCTAATTATCCCTTGTTTGTTCCTGCGGTTTAAAAAAGGCCGGTACGGTGCGCATCTGCCGCCGTATCGGCTCTTTAATCACATGATCATCTGAATTTGTTTTAAGGAGGGAACCAAATGAGCCTGGTACCTTATGTTGTCGAGCAGACCGCACGCGGCGAGCGCAGCTATGACATTTTTTCCCGTCTTCTCAATGACCGCATCATCGTTTTGAGTGAGGATGTCAATCCCAGCTCGGCCAGCGTTATCATTGCTGAGCTGCTGTATCTGGAAGGGCAGGACCCTGAAAAGGATATCAGCTTCTATATCAACAGCCCGGGCGGCTCCATCACGGATGGCATGGCAATCCACGATACGATGAAGTACATCAAGTGCGATGTATCTACCATTTGTGTGGGAATGGCGGCCTCCATGGGTTCGTTCCTGCTGGCCAGCGGCACAAAGGGCAAGCGCTATGCACTGCCCAACTCGGAGATTCTTATCCATCAGCCGCTCATTTCCGGCGGCCAGAACGGGGGCTTGTCCGGTCAGGCATCGGATATCGCAATCCACGCTGACCACATTGTTGCCATTAAGAAAAAGATGAACCGTATGCTCAGCGAGTATACCGGCCAGCCGTTGGAAATCATCGAGCGGGATACCGATCGGGATAACTATATGACTGCCCAGCAGGCCAAAGAGTATGGCCTGGTCGATGAGATCATCGTGAATCATTAACCCGGGAGGAAGGACATGGCAAATTCGATTTCCGGCAAGGACGGAAAACGGGAACTGTATTGCAGCTTTTGCGGCCGTTCGCAGAATCAGGTGGAGCAGCTTATCATTGGCCCTGGTGTAAACATCTGCAAGGACTGTATTGATATGTGCTGCAATGCACTGTATAAGGATGGGGAACGTCCGGCGCCGCCCCGTGCAGGTGCAGAGCGTCGCACGGCAGCGGCTCGCCGCCGTACCTCCACTGACCCGCTTGAGGGCATCAATATCATGACACCCGCCGAAATTAAGGCGGGACTGGATCAGTATGTTATTGGTCAGGACGAGGCAAAACGAGTCCTTGCTGTTTCTGTCTACAATCACTATAAGCGAATCCTCTCGGGACGCGAAAGCGACGTGGAACTGCAAAAATCCAACGTGCTTATGTTGGGTCCTTCCGGCACCGGCAAAACACTTCTGGCGCAGACATTGGCCAAAATGCTTAATGTCCCGTTCGCAATTGCGGATGCTACAACGCTGACAGAGGCTGGCTATGTAGGTGAGGATGTAGAGAATATTCTTCTCAAACTTATCCAGGCAGCGGATTTTGACATTGCCAAAGCAGAAGTCGGCATTATCTATGTGGATGAGATTGACAAGATCACCCGCAAGAGCGAAAACCCCTCCATCACCCGTGATGTGGGCGGTGAGGGTGTGCAGCAGGCTCTGCTCAAAATTTTGGAAGGCACTGTCAGCAATGTTCCGCCAAACGGAGGACGCAAACATCCGCAGCAGGAGTTTATCCAAATCAACACAAAGAACATTCTGTTCATCTGCGGCGGTGCTTTTGATGGGCTGGAAAAATTAATTCAAAAACGTACCGATCAGGCGACAATTGGCTTTGGCAGTCAGCTTCGCACCAACCTGGACAGCGAGGAAACCCGCCAGAAGCTGCTGCGCAAGGTGGAGCCGGACGATCTGGTGAAGTTTGGTCTGATCCCCGAATTGATTGGCCGTTTGCCGGTCGTGACAGTTCTCGACCCGCTGGATGAAGCATCGCTTATTCGTGTTCTGACTGAACCGAAAAACAGCATCGTGCGCCAGTACCAGGAGCTTTTTGCGCTCGATAACGCAGAATTGAACTTTACGAATTCTGCGCTGAGTGCTATCGCCAAGAAAACGATTGAGCGCAAGAGCGGAGCGCGGGGACTTCGCAGCGTGGTGGAGGATATTCTCATCCCCATTATGTATGACATCCCTTCTGATCCGACCATTACGCGCGTGACCATTGACGAGGACACAGTGAACGGCGGAAAGCCGCATCTCGAATATGGTGCAGTGCGTAAGCGCTACAAAAATGCTGCCCTTCCGACCGGACAATAAAACTGGGCAGAACGGGAAGATTTGGAAAATTCAGGTGCTTTCCTGACAAAAAAGAATAAGAGCAAAATGAAAACGGAGTGGCTTTGCACCACTCCGTTTTGCTTTATTTGCTGTGAGAGTCTTTTGACGCTGCCTGAAAATCAATACTTCAACTTGTCCAGCGTATCCTTGTACGGGGTATCTACGGCGGACTTCATGGTAGCCTGCGTTTTGTACTTGTTGAGCATGGCGGCGCTGCGGCCGGGATCAGCAAGCGTGCCGGCGCCTGCAATACAGCCGCCGGGACAAGCCATGCCTTCCAGCAGGTAGCCGTTATATTTGCCAGCCGCGGCCATCTGCATCATCTTGCGGCAATCTGCCAGGCCCTGCGCGGAGACAACCTTGACTTCGCGGTCGGGATCAATCTTCTTGATTGCATTGACCACTGCCTGAGCGACGCCGCCGCTTACTGCAAAACCGCGGCCGTCCGCACTGGCATCGTCAAAGTTATCGTTGGGATCATCGGGCAGGTCATCAAAGTTGACACCCTTAGCTTCAAACATTCCCATCAGTTCCTCAAAGGTCAGAACGAAATCAACCTCACTGCGGACGGTGCGGCGGCTGGCTTCGAGCTTCTTTGCGGCGCAGGGACCCACAAAGCAGATTCGTGCTTCAGGATCGGAACGCTTGATGAGGCGGGCAGTCAGAACCATAGGCGTCATGGTCATGCTGATGCAGTCCGCATACTGGGGGAAGTTCTTCTTGGCCATAACACTCCATGCCGGGCAGCAGGAGGTACCCATGAACGGGTGCTTTTCGGGAACTTCTTCCAAGAAGTCGTGTGCCTCATCGATGGTGCACAGGTCAGCACCCACGGCAACTTCAGAGGTGCCAGCAAAGCCGAGCAGCTTCATGGCTTCACGAAGTTTAGCAGGAGTCATATTGGGGAACTGGTTGACGAAAGCAGGGGCCACAATGGCGATAACGCGGTCGCCGCGCTTGATGGCCTGGATGAGCTGGAAAATCTGGCCTTTGTCAACGATGGCACCGAACGGGCAGTTGACAAGACACATACCGCAAGATACGCACTTATCGTAATCAATGTCTGCACGACCATATTCATCGGAATGAATGGCACCCATGCCGCAGGCTTTTGCGCAGGGGCGCTCCACCTTGACAATGGCGTTGTAGGGACAGGTACTCACGCATCGGCCGCATTTGATGCAAAGGTCCTGATCAATATGGCTTCTGCCATTGCGGAAGCTGATTGCGTTTTTGGGGCAGACTTCCTGGCAGGGATGTGCCAGACAGCCCTGGCACATGGAACTCACCTTGATGATTTTCTCCGGGCACTTGTTGCAAGCGAATTTGATAACGTTGATGAGCGGCGGCTCGTAGAACTTATCGGCAACAACGCTGTGCTCGAGATTCTCTGTGGCGGGTACGCTCTCGTCGAGAGGACGAAGAGAAAGTCCCATCGCCAGACGGATGCGCTCCGAAACAATTGCTCTCTCAAGGAAGATGCTGCTGCGAAGCTGTCCGACTTCGCCGGGAATAATTTTGTAAGGCAGATCGCGGATTTCTTTCGCGTAATCCGCCATCTCGTTGCCTTCGTAGGACATCCGGGCCACTTCGGTAAACACCTTGCGGCGGATATCAGTGACTGGGGTATAAATTCCTCTCATACTGATTTGCTCCTTACACAAAACGCTGCATCCGCACAGACAGAGAAAACAATGTCAGCACGGATAATTTGAATAAGTGTTAAAATAATGACAATACGGTTTCCGTTAAAATTTTACCAAGAAATATGTGGATTTACAAGAGGGGAAAAGGGCAAAAAAGCCGTGAGTGCACACAAAAAAACTATACTTTATGACAAGAGAATCAATGACTTGCGCGCAATTTTTGCACGACCGTTCGGAATGGAAGAATGTTTGTTCAATCCAGTGCCTCGGCACGGCATCGTTTGCCGTCCCACTCACCTAAAACGACGTTTACAATGTCACCGCTTTGACACCCGGGCGCATTTACTGCCACAGGAAGATACTGCTTTGTATAGCCGGTAAAAAGCGTCGAGGAAAGCGGAGTCTCCAGCAAAACCTCTGCGTGACGGCCGCTCATTTCACTGGCCAATTCGCTTTGCAGGGCATCCACTGCGGCAGTCATACGACGGCTGCGGGATTCTTTTTCGTGTTCGGGAATCTGATCCGGGAAATCATAGGCGGGTGTGCCTTCGCGGCGTGAGTAGGGGAAAACGTGCACCTTCAAGAACCGCTGGCTCGTTACAAAGTCCATGCTCTCCTGGAAATCCTCCTCAGTTTCTCCCGGGAAACCCACGATTACATCGGTCGTAAAGCTGACATTTTCTGCGCCAAAAGCAGCACGGAGCTTGTCAGCCACAGCGGCATACTGCTCCGCCGTATAAGGCCGGCGCATGGCACGGAGCGTTTTTGTGCATCCGCTTTGCAGGCTCAGATGGAACTGGGGACATAATTTTGGAATCGCTGCCAGACGTTCAATGTTGCGGTCAGTGAGCATATCGGGGTCAAGGCTGCCCAATCGGATTCGCTCAATACCTTCCACTTCTGCGGCACGTTCAATCAAATCTGCCAGACAGGTGCCGGTATCCCGGCCATAGCTTAAAAGACTGATGGCGGTCAATACAACTTCCCGGTAGCCGGATTTTGCCAAACGATGCAGTTCATCAAGGATGCTTTGCTCGCTGCGGCTTCTTACAGGGCCTCGTGCGCGGGGAATAACGCAGTAGGCACATTGACGGCCGCAGCCGTCTTCAATCTTTACAAAAGCGCGAGTATGGTCGGCAAAGCGGTCCATAGGGAGCTCTTCAAATGCTTCACCTTTCTGATGGGGACGAATGTCAACAACTTTTTCCTGCTCGCCGTTCAGCACCTGCATCACATCCTGCAAAATTGCGTGGCGGTTGCCGGAACCGGTGACAACATCAGCCTCTGCAATATTTGCGGCTTCTTCCGGGAACGCCTGCGGGTAGCAGCCCGTCAGAACCGTCACGGCGCCGGGGTTTTCCCGCTTGGCGCGGCGAAGCCATTTGCGGCTTTTCTGGTCACCGAAATTGGTTACAGTACAGCTGTTTACCACATACACATCGGCGGGCTCACCGCTCTCGACCACGGTGAAACCGTTTTGCTCAAACAGCTGCGCCAAAGCACCGGTCTCATTCTGGTTTACTTTACAGCCCAGGGTATAAAAGGATACTCGCATGATTTCAGTCCTCATTTGTCGGTTTTCTCTTGCTATTTCATTATAATCAAAAGAGAAGCGGAACACAAGGCCCGATATCGGTATTTCAGAACGGGACCGTGCATACATTTTGGACAGAACACTGCGAAGCGGGGGAGGCATCTGCCATGAAATACCGGTTTTTAGCTCTGATTTTGGCCGCAGCGCTGGTACTGTGCGCCTTGCCCTGCGGGGCATTAGAAGTCATTCCGGCTACGGACCGGGATTTTGATCTGCCCTGCGAGGCGGCCATCCTTATAGATGAGGATTCCGGTACGGTTCTGTATGAGAAAAACGCGGACCAGCAGCGCCCGATTGCATCCATCACAAAAGTGATGACGCTGCTGCTCACCTTTGAAGCGCTTGAAGCAGGGAAAATTTCACTCGATGATATTGTCCCGGTGTCAGAACACGCCTACCACATGGGAGGCAGTCAGATTTGGCTGGAACCGGGAGAACAGCTGACGCTGAATGAGATGCTTAAAGCGATTTGCATTTCGTCTGCGAATGATGCAGCAGTGGCTGTGGCGGAATTTGTGGGCGGCAGTGAACCAGTGTTTGTGGAGATGATGAACACCCGCGCAAAAGAGCTTGGAATGGAAAATACTACGTTCCGAAATGCCTGTGGGCTCGATGAAGAAGGGCACCTTTCCAGTGCACGCGATGTTGCTGTGATGAGCCGTGAAATGCTGCTTAACCACCCGGAAGTGAAAGATTACTGTACGGTATGGATGGATACTTTGAGGGATGGCACGACCCAGCTGGTCAATACCAACAAACTCCTCAAGAGCTATCAGGGAATCACGGGGCTCAAGACAGGCACAACGGGAAAAGCGGGTGTCTGCATTTCGGCCAGTGCAACCAGAGACAACTTGCAGCTCATCGCTGTTGTCCTTGGCGCGGCTTCGGGCAAAGAGCGCTTTGAGGCGGCTACTACGCTTCTGGATTACGGATTTGCGCTGTATGAAAGTGCGGCCGTTCCAATTCCTGCTGATGCACCATCGACTCTTCCGGTGGAACACGGAGCAGAAGAAATGGTAGAACTGCAATATACGGCCCCCGCACGGTGCCTGATGCCGAAAGGGCAGGGAACGGCAATCGTTGCAGAACTTGATTTGCCGGACACTGTCACGGCACCGGTAACGCAGGGAACGGTTCTGGGCACACTGAATATAAAGAACAGTGATGGGATTCTGCAAACCTGCCCTATCACAGCTGCACAGGACGTTGCGGTGAGAAATTTTTCCTTCTGTTTCCGTCGGCTTGTTAATGGATTCTTGCTTGTGCCAGAAGATTTTGTGCAAAACGAATGAAAAACGCGGGTATTTTGCTTGACATTTAGACGTGAAAACGGTATCATGAAGTTACAAAATTTGAATAAGGAGGACTTATTGATGAGTGTCAGTTATAATGGCAAACATCTCGCAAAGTTTATCCGACCTGAAGAATACGATTATCTTTTCCCGCAAGTTGAACTCGCACATCAGCAGTTGGAAAGCCGCTCCGGTGCAGGCAATGATTTCCTGGGCTGGATGGATCTTCCTGTAAACTATGACAAGGAAGAATTTGCCCGCATCAAGGAAGCTGCCGCCAAAATCCGTGAGGATTCTGATGTTCTGCTTGTCGCGGGCATTGGCGGCTCTTATCTGGGCGCCCGTGCCGTTGTAGAGGCAGTCAAGGGCCAGTTCCACAACGAGACGGAAGATGGCCTCAAAATCTATTTCTGCGGCAACACGATTTCTCCGACTTACCTGAATGACATTATCAAGATCACCAAGGGTAAACGTTTCTCCATCAACGTTATTTCCAAGTCCGGCACTACTACCGAGACGGCACTGGCATTCCGCGTGCTTCGCAAGCTCCTGGAAGATTCTGTTGGACCCGAGGAAGCCAATAAGCGCATTTATGCGACCACTGACCGCTCCAAGGGAACCCTCAAGCAGTTGGCGGATGCCCAGGGCTGGCCGACCTTCGTGGTGCCTGATGATGTGGGCGGACGCTATTCCGTTCTGACTGCTGTGGGTCTGCTTCCCATTGCCTGCGCCGGTATTGATATTGATGCTCTCATGCAGGGCGCGGCGGATGCCCGCGAGCGTTTCAGCGTTTGCAGCATGGACAACGATGCTTACCGTTATGCGATGACCCGCAACATTCTGTACCGCAAAGGCAAGGTTGTGGAGACACTGGCAGCTTTTGAGCCTGACTTTGCTATGATGAATGAATGGTACAAGCAGCTCTTTGGCGAGAGCGAGGGCAAGGATCAGAAGGGCCTCATGCCTACTTCCTGCATCTTCTCCACCGACCTGCATTCCATGGGTCAGTTCCTGCAGGATGGCAGCCGGACGATGTTCGAGACCTATGTGGACATTAAAAAGCCCCGCGAAGATTTTTACATTGAGGAACTTGAGGGCAACTTTGATGGCCTTAACTTCCTTTCCAACCAGAACATGAGCATCGTCAACCGCAAGGCTATGGAAGGCACGATTCTTGCCCATACCGATGGCGGTGTTCCGATTGGTGTCATTGAAGTGGATGCACTGGATGCCTACAATGTGGGCTATCTCATCTATTTCTTCTGGAAAGCCTGCGCGGTTTCCGGCTATCTGCTCTCGGTTAATCCGTTTGACCAGCCGGGCGTTGAAAGCTATAAGAAAAATATGTTCGCACTGCTGGGTAAACCCGGCTACGAAGATCGGAAAGCGGAGCTGGAAGCGAAACTGGGCTAAGCCTGAACCGTCTTCCCGCTTTAAATAGTAAGGAGGTTCCTCTTATGATTAAACTCATCGTTGGCGCCAAAGGCTCCGGCAAAACCAAAACCATGATCGACATGATTAACGCCGCCACCAAAACAACGGCCGGCAATATCGTGGTGATCGAGAAATCCATGAAGCTCACTACCGAGATTAACCACGCTGCACGTCTGCTGGATGTGGATGAATACCATATTCAGGGCGCTGATATGCTCTATGGCTTCATCGCCGGTGTGCTGGCAGGCAACTATGATATTACCGAGCTGTTCATTGATGGCATCCTTAAGATTGTGGACCATGATATGGATGCAGCGGCTAAGGTTCTGGAAGATATCGATAAGATTGCCGGAAATTCCATTGAGGTCGTTGTGACTGTTTCCGCTGCTGCAGAATCTCTGCCTGACAGCATCAAGAAGTACCTGTAATTGCCTGCATTTCTTGCGAGCAGCGGTATTTCTGCGGATGAGGAAAGAACTCACAAGCTGAATCTCTGCATATATCCGCGGCTGGGCAAGGAATCGTTTGGCTTTTCTGTTGATCCCAGGGCAGGAGCAGCCGCTCCTGCCCTTTTGAGTTGCCAGGAAAAGGCAAAGCAGGGGACAGCAGAAATAATTTCTTTCAATTTTTTGCATTTTTTTGTTGACAAGACGGGCTGACTTGTGTATACTTAATAAGCAACCTTTTGAGGTGAACTATGCAATTTGACATTCGCAACTACTTCAAAAACGGAAAAACACCCTTTACATCGCAGTTTTCGGCGGATTTTTCTTCAGAAGATTTTGATGGAACAGTGGTGTCGGAACCGGTAAAATGTGACTTTGAGGCACATTCTACACTGGATGGCGTAGCAATGACGCTGAGCGTCAAGGCCGAAGCAGTCGGTGAGTGTGCTCGGTGTTTGACGCCGGTACATCAGAGTTACGATTTTTCCGTTGATTATCTGGTTCGGGAACGTGACTTGGATGATCCGGATTTTGAATTGCCCCTCAATGAAAAAGGCTGTTTGGATATACGGGAACTTGCTTATCAGGAACTGATTTTTAAGATCCCGCGGGTGTTGCTGTGCGACCCCGATTGTCAAGGCCTATGCCCCATCTGTGGCAAAAGGAAGGCGGCAGGATGTACCTGCCAACCGGCAGACGAAGCTGCCCCTGCAGATGCCAGGCTTAGCATATTAAAACAACTGCTTAGTTGAAATTTCACCAAGGAGGTGCTTAAAAATGGCAGTACCCAAGAGAAAACAATCCAAAGCCCGCCGCGATAAACGCCGCTCCAATGTTTGG
>JAQXGE010000079.1 GCA_029006135.1 Oscillospiraceae bacterium
AAATTCATTTCACAGTGTAATGCAAAGTGTGTCCAAATCAATGGTTTTCTTCGCTGTACCGTGATAAATAAGCCTTTCAGCTACCCGCTGTCTTGCGCGACAGCTTATTTATAATACCACACTTTTCGCCAAAGTCAACCCTTTTTTTCAAATTTTTTTGAGTTTTTTCTAAGTTTTTTTGCGAGGGGGATATTTGGTATATCGTATGAGGCTAAAGGGACAAGATGTAGGGGGGGTAAATATATTGATGAAGATTGTGATGAATAGCAAGTGACAGGTAACCGTGAGGTTTACAGTCCCTCAGTCTCGGCTTCGCCGAGCCAGCTCCCCTTACACAGGGGAGCCAGTTCTCTATTTCCCATTTACTTTCTGGATTCATGGTGAGTCAGTCTCTAATCCCATTAAAAGTGGAAAGTTTGTCAGGCCGTGCTTGTGCATCCGGCGATTCATGATTGCATTTTCCTTTTTCCTATTATAATATAGAAGCACAGCAAACGCTCTATCAGCCGTGCTGCTGTACTTATTATAATATAGTCCGCCTGTCACGTTCTGCGGGATGCGCCATCAAGCCAATTTTCCATGCAGGATGGGCGGTGCAGAAATACGGAGGTTTTGTCTATGCTTTTGGCCTTGAATATCGGCAACACCAATATCACGTTCGGTGGATTCAGTGCGGATGGAAAGCGCGTGTTTTCTTCCAAACTATTTTCGGACAGCGCATTGAGTTCCGATGAGTTGGTGTACAAAATCGTCAACCTTTTGGCCCTTTACGGGGCATCGCCGCTCGACA
This sequence comes from Oscillospiraceae bacterium, assembly GCA_029006135.1. Lineage (GTDB taxonomy): Bacteria > Bacillota > Clostridia > Oscillospirales > Ruminococcaceae > Gemmiger. Next base: position 791 of record JAQXGE010000079.1, read on the forward strand.
TTGACGGCGTCATTCTGGCCAGTGTGGTTCCCGCGCTGACCGCTCGGATGCGGGAAGCCCTCCAGAAAATGACGAGCGTTCCGGTGATGGAAGTCGGGCCCGGGCTGAAAAGCGGGGTGCGCATCCGGATGGACAACCCCGCTCAGTTGGGCGGCGAGCTTCTCTGTGCAGTCGTGGGTGCCATGCGCTGCCATAAACCGCCGCTGCTCGTGCTGAACATGGACACGGCCGCCACCATCGTGGCCGTGGATGCAGACGGCAGCATCGTGGGCGGCATGATTTTGCCGGGCCCGCAGCTGAGCCTGAACGCGCTGGTGCGCAACACCGCCCAGCTGCCTCAGGTTGACCCCGATGCCACACCGCGTCGCCTGCTGGGCACCAACACGCCGGACTGCCTGCACAGCGGCATCGTGAACGGCACCGCCGCCATGCTGGACGGTGTGCTTGCCAAGTGCCGTGCCGCATTGAATGCGCCGCAGGCCGCCGTCTGCGCGACCGGTTCCCTGCCGCAAAGCATCCGTGACGCCTGCGAGACAGCCATCGACTACCGCGAATCCCTGATTTTGGACGGCCTGTTCGACATCTGGAAGCGCAACTCGCACCGCTGAGAAAAGTTTTTTCTCTGTTTTGTACATCCGGGTCAAGATGACCATTTCAAAACCGGCAAAAAAAGCCTACAATATTTAGATATTATTCCCAACAGGAGGCTTTTTCGATGAAAACCGGTGTGATTGATGTAGGCGGCGGTCTGCGGGGTATTTACGGCGCAGGCGTACTGGATCAATGTCTGGAGGACGGTGTGCACTTTGATGTCGGCATCGGTGTATCCGCCGGGAGCGCCAACGTAGCCTCCTGCCTGGCCGGGCAGAAAGACCGGAACTACTCGTTCTATCACGATTATTCCTTCCGCAAGGAGTACATGAGCCTCGGGGAATTGCTTCGTCACGGCAATTACCTGAACATGGAATACATTTACGGTACACTGAGTAACTCAGACGGAGAAAATCCGTTGGATTATACCGCACTGGCGGCCAATCCCGCCCATTTTTTTGTTGTAGCGGAGGAAGCCGCAACCGGCGGGGCGCGGTATTTCACGAAAGAGGACTTCTCGCAGGACTGCTACAAGCCTTTTATGGCTTCCTGCAATATCCCCGTCATCAACCGTCCCTATGTTATTGACGGGATCGGCTACTATGACGGCGGTCTGGCCGACCCTGTCCCGGTGGACAAGGCGCTTGCAGAGGGCTGCGACCGGCTGGTGGTCATTCTGACCCGCCCGCTGGAAACCCAGCGTTCCTCCCGTCAGGATGAAATGTTGGCTAAGCTCCTTCGCCGCCGGTATCCCGCTTCCGCTGAAGGGCTGATGCGCCGAGCCGAGCGCTACAACCGCTCGGTGGACAAGGCCAAGGAACTGGCCCAGCAGGGGCGCGCTATCATCGTGGCTCCCAAAAGCATTGAGGGCATGAAAACGCTGACCCGCGACAAGGCTGCACTGGACCAGCTCTACCGTTACGGCCGGGAGGACGGCACGGCGGTGAAAAAGTTTTTGGAAAATGCACAGTAAGGAAAATCCCGGGCGGAATTTGTCTCGCCCGGGATATCTTTTATGCTGTCCTATATATAAGTATGTGCAAGCGCTCATCCGTTGGATTTATTCCTTGCAAATTCTTTCTTTATATGGTAAGGTTGAGTCAGTCAAATGTTTGTCAAAAACACAAGGCCCGGATACGGCCGAACACAAAGGAGAGAAAAGCATGAAAGCTGAATTTCCGCAAAATTTTGTCTGGGGAGCCGCAAGTTCCTCCTATCAGATTGAGGGCGGCGTGGCCGAGGGCGGCCGCGGCGTCAGCATCTGGGACACATTTTCCCACATGCCGGGCAAGACCAAGCGCGGCGAGACCGGCGACACAGCCTGTGACAGCTTCCACCGATATAAAGAGGATGTGGCCGCGCTCCGCGGGATGGGACTCAAAGCCTACCGTTTCTCGGTCGCATGGCCGCGGGTGGACCCCAACGGGGACGGGCAGTGGAACGAGGAGGGCCTTGCCTACTATGACGCGCTGGTGGACGAACTGCGCCGCAGCGGAATTGAACCGTACCTGACGCTCTACCACTGGGATCTGCCGCAGGCGCTTGAGGACAAAGGCGGCTGGCAGAATGAGGACACCTCCCGCGCATTTGCGGTTTACGTCGCGAAGATGGCTGAGCATTTTAAGGGGCGGGTGCGGTTCTGGTTCACCATCAATGAAATCGCCTGCATCGTCAAGCTGGGCTACGGCACTGGTGAGCACGCGCCGGGGCTGACCTTGCCGCTTGAGGGTCAGTTCACCTGCTGGCGGAACGTCGTTTATGCCCACTGTCTGGCCGAAAAAGCACTGCACGAGGCAGACCCTGCGAACCAGGTCGGTTTTGCCTCAACCGGGCGGCTGTGCTATCCTGTCAGCGATCGCGCAGAGGACATTGAGGCCGCCCGCGCGCTGACATTCGCCTGCCCGGACGATGACTGGACCTTCACCCATCAGATGGCGCTTGACCCAATCTGTCTGGGACATTGGCCCGAGCCGGAAGTCTGCGGGCCGCGCCTGGCCGCCTGCATTTCGGCCGTACCGGAGCACATCCAGGCCGCACTCGCTTACGGCAAGCCCGATGTGCTCGGTCTGAACATCTATAACGGCGTGCCAGTCCGGATGGGCGCGCAGGGTCCCGAGTATGTGGAGCGTCCCGCCGGGTACCCCCGCACAGCTATCGGGTGGCCGATTGAGCCGGAATGCCTGAACTGGGGTGTGCAGTTTATTGCACAGCGCTACGGCCTGCCCATTTATATCACCGAAAACGGGCTTTCCTGCAACGACCGGATTTATCTGGACGGGAAAGTTCACGATGCCGACCGCATTGATTTTCTCACGCGGTACCTGCTGGCGCTTCACACAGCCATCGGCCGCGGTGCCGATGTGCGCGGCTATTTCCACTGGTCCCTGACCGACAACTATGAGTGGAACAACGGTTACAGTGAGCGCTTCGGGCTGATTTTTACGGATTACACCAATTTACAGCGTATCCCTAAGGACAGTGCCGCCTGGTATGCCGCAGTCGCTGCGCGCAACGGAATCGAAGAATAACACAGCGCAAAAAGCCCCGGGTTTTCCCTTTGGAGGGAGAATCCGGGGCTTTGCGTTTGTCAGCCGCGTGCCGCCTGCAAAAGACAGCTGCGGTGATTTTATAAGTCCGTCAGGAGATGCGTGCCGTTCAGCCCATCGTGACGCAGACCTTCACGGTCTCGCCGGGTGCGGCAAGCGGAAGCGTCTGGCTGTCGGCCGCCTGACCGTTGACGGTGACGGCGGTGACGCCCTTTTCGACATGGGCGGTATTGTCCACCGTGATGTCATACGTTGCACCACGGTAGACGCGGCGCAGCGTGAAGCCGTCCATCTCGTGCGGGATGCAGGGGTCAATGCGCAGACCGTCCAGCGTGGGCTGTACGCCGAGGATGTACTGGCTCACATCCACAAAGGTCCAGGCTGCCGTGCCGGTGAGCCAGCTGTTTTTGGCTTCGCCGAAGGTTGCGGCATCACGGCCTGCGACCATCTGGCTGTAAACATACGGCTCGGTGCGGTGGATTTCGCTGATATTTTCAATGTAGGCCGGGCAGGTCTTTTTATAGATTTCAAACGCGCGGTCACCGTGGCCGACCACAGTCTCGGCGCAGGAGACCCAGGGGTTGTTATGGCAGAAGATGCCGGCGTTCTCTTTGTATCCCGGCGGATAGCTGGAAATCTCGCCGAGTTCCAGATGATACCGCGTATAGGCCGGCTGGAGCAGAACGATTCCGTACTTGGTATCCAGCTTGTCCTTGACGCTCTGCAGGGCAGTCACGGCCTCGCCGGTCTTGACGCCGACACCCGCCATCACGCACATACCCTGCGGTTCAATATAAATCTGGCCTTCCTCGCACTCCTTGCTGCCGACCGGGTTGCCGGCGGCATCGTAGGCGCGGCGGAACCATGCACCGTCCCAGCCGGGGCCGAGGATGCTCTGTTCCATCTTTTCCACATCGGCGCGCACGTCAGCCGCCTCATCGGTCAGGCCGATATGCTCGCAGATGTCGGCATATTCCTTGCCGTACTTGACGAACATTCCGGCGATAAAGACGCTCTCCGCCACAGGACCTTCGCTCGGACCGGTCGTCTGGAAGCTCTCACCGGGCGTCTTGCTGAAGCAGTTGAGGTTGAGGCAGTCATTCCAGTCCGCACGGCCAATGAGGGGCAGGCCATGAGGGCCAAGATGCGTGCGGGTATAATTGAAGCTGCGGCGCAGATGCTCCATCAGCGGCTGTGCAAGGGTATGATCATTGTCAAAATCCACCTGTTCATCGAGGATGGAGAAGTCCCCCGTCTCGCGCAGGTAGGCGCTGACCGCGGCGATGAGCCAGAGCGGGTCATCATTGAAGCCCGAGCCGATGTCCAGATTGCCTTTTTTGGTCAGCGGCTGGTACTGGTGGTAGGCGCTGCCGTCCGGGAACTGGGTGGCAGCAATATCCAAAATGCGCTCCCTTGCGCGCGCCGGAATCAGATGCACAAAGCCCAGCAGGTCCTGGCAGGAGTCACGGAAGCCCATGCCGCGTCCAGTGCCGCTCTCATAGTAGCTGGCGGAACGGGACATATTGAAGGTCACCATGCACTGGTACTGGTTCCAGATGTTCACCATGCGGTCCAGTTTTTCGTCACTGCTCTTCACCGAGTAGGTCGAGAGCAGGCCGTCCCAGTGTGCCTTCAGGGCGGCAACCGCGGCATCCACCTGGGCATCGGTGGCGTAGCGTGCCATCATTGCCTTGGCGAGGGTCTTGTTGATGACGCCGGGCGCCTCCCACTTTTCTTCCTCGGGGTTTTCAATATAGCCAAGGACATAAATCAGGCTGCGGCTCTCCCCCGGTGCGAGCGTCAGATTGATCTGATGCGCACCGACCGGTGCCCAGCCGTGGGCCACGGAGCCGGTGCAGGCGCCTTTTTCCACAGCCTCGGGGTTCGCGTTGCTGCGGTCAGCGCCCAGGAAAGCATCACGGCTGGTATCAAACCCGTCAATCGGCGCATTGACCGTCCAGAAGGCATAATGGTCACGGCGTTCACGGTACTCGGTCTTATGGTAGATGGTGCTGCCCTCCACCTCAACCTCACCGGTGGAGAAGTTGCGCTGGAAGTTGGTGGAATCGTCCACCGCATTCCACAGGCAGAACTCCACATAGCTGAACACCTGCACGGTTTTGGGGGCATCGGTGGTGTTGGTCAGCACAAGGCGGTCCACCTCGCAGCTGTCCCCGACCGGGACAAAGATTTCCTGCACAGCGCGCAGGCCGTTCTTTTCACCGGTGATTGCGGTGCGGCCCATGCCGTGACGGCACTCGTAAAAGTCAAGCGGCGTCTGCGTGGGCTGCCAGCCGGGGTTCCAGGTCGTGCCACCCTCCTTAATATAAAAGTAGCGGCCGTTTGAATCGGTGGGCGTGTCATTGTAGCGGTAGCGGGTCAGGCGGCGCAGCTTGGCATCGCGGTAAAAGCTGTATCCGCCCGCCGTGTTGGAGCAAAGGCTGAAGAAATCCTCACTGCCCAGATAGTTAATCCATGGCAGCGGCGTTTGGGGCGTGGTGATGACATACGCGCGGTCCGCATCATCAAAGTGGCCGAATTGCATAAACGTTCTCTCCTTTATCAAACAAGGTAGGGCAGCTACGCCGGAAATTCCGTAAACGTTTGCGCTCTTTGTTTTAAGATACCGCAACTCTTTAGAAAAAGCAAGAGGGGGAGGAAAAATTGCCTCGTTTCAGCATTTTTTACAATTTTACCGTCATTTTTTTGGTTCATCCCCCTCACACTGCCAAAACCGGCAAAAGCAGGCGGAATTGAAGTTTTTTCAAATCGTTTTCGGGAAATCGCGCGTTTTCTTCGGCAGTTTCGCACAAATTTTCGTAATTCAAACTGTGCAAGCCTCCAAATCCGTCATTTCAACCAGTTTTATTCCAAAAACCGCTTGCAATCCTTGCCAAAGTGATGTATATTGAAACTGCGAAAACGATTAAGCGACAGAGAGGTGAGCAGCGATGGTATCCATCAAGGTCATCGCTGCGGAGTGCGGAGTTTCCATTGCAACGGTGAGCAAAGCACTCAACGGGCAGAGGGATGTCAGTCCTGAAACCCGCCAGCGCGTGATTGACACGGCGCGCCGCCTCGGCTATATGCCCAACTCAATGGCCCGCGCCCTCAAGACCAACCGAACCTACAACATCGGCGTGCTCTTTGTGGACGAAGCCCAGAGCGGACTGACGCATGAGTATTTCGCCGCCGTGCTGGATTCCTTCAAGCGTCAAGCGGAACTGCGCGGGTATGACATCACCTTCATCAACCGCCATGTTGGCAGGCGGAGTTCCAGCTACCTGGAGCACTGCCGCTACCGCGGCGTGGATGGCGTTGTGATTGCCTGCGTCCAGTTTACTGACCCCGAGGTTGTGGAACTTGTTCAGAGTGATCTGCCGACCGTGACCATCGACCACGTTTTTAACAACCGTTCGGCTGTTCTGTCGGACAATGCCGAGGGAATGCGCGCTTTGGTAGAGCACTTCATCGCACTGGGGCACCGCCGCATCGCCTGTATCCATGGCGAGAGACACTCCTCGGTTACGGAAAAGCGACTTGCTTCGTTCTACCGGACCTGTTCGGAACACGGCATCACCGTGCCGGATGAGTACGTCCGCAGCGCCGAGTACCGCAACGTTGCCTTCTGTGCCGAACAGACGCGCGCACTGCTTGCTCTGCCCGAACCGCCGACCGCAATTCTCTACCCCGATGACTATTCCGCCGTGGGCGGCATCCAGGCCATTCGGGAAGCAGGGCTATCCATTCCGGGTGATATTTCGGTGGCGGGATATGACGGCATTGCCCTTTCGCAGATTATAACCCCTTCGCTTCTTTCCTATCGGCAGAACACCGAGACGCTTGGCCGTCAGGCCGCTGACCTGCTGATTGAGCAAATTGAAAACCCCCGCACGACCCTGCCCGAACAGCGGGTAGTGAGCGGAAATCTTCAGCTTGGGGATTCCGCCGCAGCGCCGAAGCGCTGAACTTTTTAGTTTTCCTGCCCGCCGGAGCGCGGGCCGAAAAATATTGTCCATTGCCCGCACAGGAACGGGCTTCATGATCAAAAAGGAGGATTACTCACATGAAAAAAGCATTGGCTCTCTTGACCGCTACCGGTATGGCGCTGACCATGCTGGCCGGCTGCGGCGGCAGCTCTTCCAGCTCCGCTGCAAGTTCCGAGGCCGCAAGTTCCGAAGCCGCCAGCTCTGAAGCTGCCAGCTCCGAAGCAGCCCCCGCATCCGAGGAAGGTTCCGTTTTGAACATCTGGTGCTGGAACGATGAATTCCAGAGCCGCTTCAACGACTACTATCCCGGTGTCAAGGAAGTGGCCGCCGACAAATCCACCACCACGCTGGACAACGGCATCACCGTCAAATGGACCATCAACCCCAACGACAACAACAACTACCAGAATAAGCTCGACGAAGCTCTGCTGAAGCAGGATTCCGCCGCCGCTGATGACAAGATTGATATCTTCCTCATCGAGGCTGACTACGCTCTGAAGTATGTCGATTCCGACTACACGCTGCCCGTCAAGGATCTGGGCCTGACCGATGCCGATCTGGCTGACCAGTACCAGTACACCAAGGACATCGTCACCGTGGACGGCGTCCAGAAGGGCACCACCTGGCAGGCAACTCCGGGCCTGTTCGCTTACCGCCGCAGCATCGCCAAGGACGTTCTGGGCACCGATGATCCGACCGAAGTCCAGGCCGCTCTGAGCGATTGGGATAAGTTCAACGCCGTGGCCGAGCAGGCTGCCGCGAAGGGCTACAAGATGCTCTCCGGTTACGATGATTCTTACCGCACCTTCTCCAACAACGTGTCCGCCGGCTGGGTTGACGGTACCACCGTCAAGGTTGACCCCAACCTCATGACTTGGGTTGACCAGACCAAGACCTACACCGATAAGGGCTACAACAATAAGACGAGCCTGTGGAGCGACGGCTGGTCCGCTGACCAGGGTCCCGACGGCAAGGTCTTTGGCTTCTTCTACTCCACTTGGGGCATCAACTTCACCCTGCTCGGCAACGCTCTTGCCACTCCGACCTCTGAGGGCGGCAAGGAAGAAGTCGGCAACGGCATCTACGGCGACTACGCTGTCTGCCAGGGTCCTGAGCCTTACTACTGGGGCGGCACTTGGATCTGCGCTGCTGCCGGCACCGACAACACCGCAACCATCTGCGACGTTATGAAGCAGCTCACCTGCAACGCTGACATCATGAAGCAGATCACCATCGACACCCAGGACTACACCAACAACGTTCCCGCTATGAAGGCTCTTGCTGAGGATCCCGATTTCGGTTCCGATTTCCTCGGCGGCCAGAACCACATTGCTCTGTTCTCTGAAGTTGCTCCCACCATCGATATGAGCAACGCCGGTCCTTACGACCAGGGCTGCAACGAGACCTTCCAGGCCTGCATGAAGGATTACTTTGACGGCGCCGTTGATCTCGAGACCGCGAAGGCCAACTTCGAGGATCAGATCAAGGTCAAGTACCCCGAACTGACCGCCGTTGAATGGCCCGCTGCCTGAGGCTTTGATCCTTCGGTAACCGATTCCATTATTTGACCACAGCCGGAAAGGGCGGGCAGGCGCCCGCCCTTTCCTCATTCGTAAAATACCCTGCGCCTGTAACAAGCGGCAGCTGCCGGCTTACGGGCCGGAGATGCCGTACGGAGGGATTGTCTGTGAAAACCAAGAAAAAAGGCATCAGCTATGCCAAATGGGGCTACATATTTATGGCGCCGTTCTTCCTCGTCTACGCCATATTCCAGCTCTATCCCATGATTACCACCGTCTACTACTCTTTCTTTGAGTATTTCCGCAGCGGCCTGAAAATTATCGGACCCAACTTTGTGGGACTCAAAAATTACGCAGCCATGTTTTCTGAGGTGCCCAAGTATTTTGGCAACACCATCATCATGTGGCTGTTGGGTTTCATCCCGCAGATCATCATCTCGCTGGTGCTGGCTTCCTGGTTCACCGATGTACGGCTCCGCCTGCGTTTCCAGGGATTTTTCAAGACCGTCATCTATATGCCCAACCTCATCATGGCTTCGGCCTTCGCCATGCTGTTCTTCACGCTGTTCAGTGACACGGCCAACGGCCCTGTCAACAGCCTGCTGCTCAGCCTTGGCGTCATCTCGGAGCCGATTCGCTGGATGACCGGTGTTTGGTCGTCCCGCGGGCTGGTCGGTTTGATGAACTTCCTGATGTGGTTCGGCAACACGACCATCATCCTGATGGCTGCCATCATGGGCGTTGATCCCGGTCTGTACGAGGCCGCTGAGCTTGACGGTGCATCGAGCCGCCAGATGTTCTGGAAGATTACGATGCCCCTGATCAAGCCCATGCTGGTCTACACCCTCATCACCTCGCTGATCGGTGGTTTGCAGATGTTCGATGTGCCGCAGGTCCTGACCAACGGCAAGGGCTCGCCCAACAACTCCACCACCACCATCATCATGTACCTCAACCAGCATCTGTACAGCAAGAACTACGGCACGGCCGGTGCTATCTCGGTGATTCTGTTCCTGATTTGCGGCGTGCTCTGCGTCATGGTTTACTCCACCCTCACCAAAGAGGATGACGGCCTGACCAAAGCCCAGCGCAAGGCTCAGAAAGCTCAGATTAAAGCCGCCAAAAAAGCCGCCCGTGCACAGAAAGGAGCGTGAAGAAGATGCCCACTAAGACGAAAGAAAAATCCAAGCTCAACCATGTAGCAGCGGACCCGGGCCTCTTTGTTCACCGCCTCATCGCCTACATTGTTCTGTTTGTGCTCTGCTTTATCTGCCTGTTCTTCTTCTATGTGCTGATTATCAACTCAACGCACAACAACTTTACGATTCAGCGCGGCTTCACCGCCCTGCCCGGCAAGAGTTTCTTTGTCAACCTCACCAACACCACCCACGATGCCAACATTCCGGTGCTCTCCGGTCTGCGCAACTCTCTGGTGGTCGCGGCCTGCTCGGCGGCGTTGTCGGTCTACTTCAGCTCGCTGACCGCCTACGCGGTCTACGCCTATGACTTCAAGGGCAAGAACGTTCTGTTCGCCATCGTCCTGCTCATCATGACGATGCCCACGCAGGTTTCGGCGCTCGGCTTCCTCAATTTGATGGACAAGTTCCACATGACCAACACTCTGTGGCCGCTTATCCTTCCTTCCGTTGCAGCGCCCAGCGTAGTGTTCTTCATGAAGCAGTTCATGGACTCGAGCCTCCCGCGTGAAATCATCGAGGCCGCCCGCATTGATGGTTCCGGTGAGTTCTATACCTTCAACCGGGTCATTCTTCCGATTCTGGCTCCCGGCATGGCGGTTCAGGCAATCTTCTCCTTCGTGGCATCCTGGAACAACTACTTCATCCCCGCGCTCATCATTGATGATGCCAAGATGAAGACGATGCCTATCCTGATTGCACAGCTCCGCAGCGCGGACTTCCTGAAGTTCGACATGGGCAAGGTTTACATGATGATCTTCATCGCCATCCTGCCTGTCATGGTGGTTTACCTCTGCCTGTCCAAGTACATCGTGCGCGGCGTGGCGCTCGGCAGCGTCAAGGGCTGATTTCCTCGCTTATCAACTACTTCTTTCCTTCCTGAAATAGAAAACCGATGCGGCACCTCCCTTTTGGGCGGTGCCGCATCGGCTTTTTGTTTTGCCGTTCGGTCAGGCGTTTGACCGAACTGTTTTTCAGTCCCTGCGGAAAAGGTCGCGGGTGTAAACCTTTTCCTTCACGTCATCCAGGCAGGCATCGTAGCGGTTGGCAAGGATGGCCTGGCTCTGCGCCTTGAACGCTGCAAGGTCATTGACGACCCGGCTGCCAAAGAAGGTGCTTCCGTCCTCAAGGGAAGGTTCGTAGATAATCACCTGCGCGCCGCGGGCCTTGATGCGCTTCATAACCCCCTGCACGCTGGACTGGCGGAAATTGTCACTGTCGGATTTCATGGCAAGGCGGAACACGCCGATGACCGGCTCGTTCTGCGCCGCCCAGTCCTCCTCGCTGCCTGCTCCGGCCAGTTCCAGCACCCGGTCGGCAATGAAATCCTTGCGCGTGCGGTTGGACTCCACAATCGCCTCGATGAGGTTTTCCGGCACATCGGCATAGTTAGCGAGCAGCTGCTTGGTGTCCTTGGGCAGGCAGTAGCCGCCGTAGCCGAAACTGGGGTTGTTGTAATGGCTGCCAATGCGCGGGTCAAGGCAGACACCGTCAATGATTTTTTTGGTATCAAGACCCTTCATCTCGGCATAGGTATCAAGTTCGTTGAAGTAGCTCACCCGCAGCGCCAAGTAGGTGTTGGCAAAGAGTTTGACGGCCTCCGCCTCGGTGAATCCCATATAGAGGGTGGGAATGTCCTGCTCAATAGCGCCCTGCTGCAAAAGTCCCGCAAACGCATGGGCGGTCTCAACGAGCGCCGGCTCATTCAAATCGGTTCCCACAATGATGCGGCTGGGGTAAAGATTATCATACAGTGCCTTGGATTCACGCAGGAATTCAGGGCTGAACAGGATGTTTTTACACCCCATGCGCTCCCGGATTGCGACCGTATACCCCACCGGTATCGTAGACTTGATGACCATAATGGCGTTTGGATTGACCTGCATCACAAGGCGGATGACGGATTCCACGGCGGACGTGTCAAAGAAATTCTTCTTGCTGTCATAATTGGTCGGCGCGGCAATGATGACATAGTCCGCCTGTGCATAGGCGGCAGCGCCGTCGGTGGTCGCGCGCAGGCAGAGTTCTTTTTCGGCAAGATAGCGCTCAATATCCGCATCCCGGATGGGCGATTTGCGCGCGTTCACCATCTCCACCTTTTCGGGCACAACATCCACAGCCGTGACATCATTGTGCTGGGCCAGCAGCACAGCCAGCGACATACCCACATAGCCAACGCCTGCCACAGCGATTCTGGTTTTACGGTTCATTTCCCGCTCTCCTTTTCTATTCAAAGCAGCCCTTTAGGGGCTGGATTTGTGCAAAGACGCAAAACGGTCCGGCCCGTCTCCTGAAGTCTATTAAACCACACTCCGCCGCCAAAATCAATATCCCCTTGCTGCACAGGGCAAAGCGCGGCGCAGTTGGCACAATCCGCTGTGTTTGTTCAAATTCCGACAGGTTTTCATTAACATTTGACACTTGTTCATATTTCTTACATTTTTGCCTGATAAAATAGTCCGAAAATTTGATTAAATGGGGCAGTGCAGCCGGAAAGAGGAAAATTTATGAACAAAAGACAGCTTTTGGAATATCTGCTTGAGACAAACGCCGGGATGTCCTGGCAGCAGATTCTGCTGGCCCTGCTCGTCAACCTTGCTTTGGGCATCTGGATGTATTTTGTCTACCGCCTGACCTACCGGGGAACCGTATACAGCAAAAACTTCAATCAGACGCTGATTTTGCTCTGTGTGATTACCACCGCCGTCATGCTGGTCATCAGCGGAAATCTGGCACTGAGCCTCGGCATGGTGGGCAGTTTGTCCATTATCCGTTTCCGTACTGCCATCAAGGAGCCGCGGGACATTGCGTTCCTGTTCTGGGCCATCTGCATCGGCATTGCCTGCGGCAGTGAGTTCTATCTGGTGGCCGTTCTGGTCAGCTTGATTCTGACCGTCCTGCTCGCAGTGGGCAGCCTGGACCTGTACGACCAGGTTTCCTACCTGCTGGTGGTGCGCGGGACGCCAAGCACGCTTTCTCTCGACCGGGTTGAGCAGGCTGCCAAACCGTTTGTGCGTGCTCAGAAACTGCGGATGCAGAGCGATACACCGGAAGCTCGTGAAGCCACGCTGGAACTGCGGCTGCGCGCCAACAAAACCGAAGCTCTGCTCGAAGCCGTGCGCGCCGTGGAGGGCGTTGAGTCCGTCAACCTCGTCAGTTACAGCGGCGAGCTGCTGGGATAAGGCGGTTATATGAGTGAACTGACCGTAGAGCGCCACGAAGAAAAGTACCTTCTCAATCCGCTCCAAGCCGCCGAGCTGGAGCGGATGCTGAGCGGCCTGCTGCACCGGGACGAATGCAGCGAACGGGGCGCCTATTATATACGCAGCCTGTACTTTGACACGCCGGACGACCGGGACTGGGCAGACAAGGTCATGGGGATGAACGAACGGCGCAAGCTGCGCCTGCGCCTTTACCGGCTGGACGCGCCGAGCGTCAAACTGGAAATCAAAAATAAACGCGGTTCCCTCTCCTGCAAGCAGACCGCTACCCTCACCCGCACCCAGGCGGAGCGCATTCTGGCGGGAGACTATGATTTTCTTCTCGGCGAGCCAAACGCCACGGCCCGCCGGGCCTACACCTTTTTCATGAAAGAGTCCCGCCGCCCTGCCGCGCTTGTAGACTATGAGCGCACGGCCTTTGCCGCCCCGGTGGCACAGGTGCGCATTACACTGGACCGCAATATCCGCGCCGCCAAGAGCAGCGCACTCTTTGACCCCCAAGTTCCCTGCGTGGGGCTGCACAGCGGCGGCGTCTGCGTGCTGGAAGTGAAATATGACGGCTTTCTGCCGGGGTATCTTCGGAGTGTTCTCTCCAGTGTTTCCCCAAAGCGCACGAGCGTGAGCAAATACGAATTGGCCCGGAGCCTGCTGTACTGAGTCTTTCGGGCCGGAAAGGAGCCTCCCTGTATGTCCTGTTCCTCCCTCTCTTCCCGCACGGTGCGGGGATGTCTGCGGCGTTTTCTGGCGATTTTTCTCCCCCTTGTGCCGGTGGCCGCCATCGTTCTTTTGGGCAGCACTCTGCTGGGTGCCGCGGACCCCGGCACCATCCGTGCCTCAGTGCGCATCACCGAGCTGTGTGCAAAAAATCTCACCGGCCTGACCGATGCCGACGGCACCCGAAGTGACTGGCTGGAACTGACCAACCTGACCGGGCAGGACATTGACCTGAGCGGCTGGCATCTGAGTGACAGCACCCGCAAGCCCGAGAAATACACGTTTCCCGATGGGTTCACGCTTCCCGCCGGGTCCGCACAGCTGTTCTGGGCGGACGGGCAGGACCGCACAGACGCGAGCGGCGCGGTGCATCTCAATTTTTCTCTTGACGGGCAGGGCGGCACGCTGGTGCTGAGTGATGCCGCCGGCAATGAGGCAGACCGGCTGGTTTACCCCGAACAGCAGTGGGACCTGAGTTTTGGCCGCCGCGCGTTGGACCTTGAGGAAACCGGATTTTTTGGCTGTCCCACGCCGGGGAGTCTCAACGGTTCCGCCTTTCTCGAAGTCTGGAGCACCGGCGAGCTGAACACCGAAGTAACTTACAGCACCGCGCCGGGGCGCTATGGCGCCCCTTTTGCGCTGACGCTGACGGCACAGGACCCCGAAGCGCTCATCCTCTACACCACGGACGGCAGTGACCCCATGGAGAGCGGGCAGCTTTTCTGCCGTGCCCTGACGATTGAAAACCCCAGCGGGGAGGAGAACTGCTATGTCAGCCAGGCCTGTCTGAACGATTCCAGCCCCGTCTGGCTGGATTACACGCCGAAACCTGTTGAAAAATGCACCGTGGTCAAGGCGCGTGCCTACAAGGATGGAAAATGGGGACCGCTGTGCGCCGCGACCTACTGGGTCGGCACGCAGGTCCACACTCTGCCGGTGGTTTCGGTCAGCGACGCACCCCAGGATCTGTTCGGCAACGAGGGCATCTACACAGCGGGCGCAACCTACTACACAAGCCGCAAATACAATATGGACCTTGAATATCCCGGCAACAATACCTCCGGTGAGGAGGTTGCCGCCACGGTCGAGATATTTGACACGGACGGCACGCGCCTTGTCGCAGATACGGCGAAAATCAAAGTCTCGGGTGAAGCCAGCCGGGCGCTGACCGTGCAGAAAAGCCTGAATGTGGACCTTGACAGCGAAACATACGCCATGAATATTGACGGCGTGACCTATGACCTGCACGAATTCACGCTGCGCGGCACCGGCTGCGGCTCGACCTATTTTTCGGCCTATCAGGACGCATTTCTCAACAATTATCTGGACGAAAACGCCGCCGTGGACTTGGGCGCGCAGCACAATATTCCGGTTGTTCTGTATCTTGAGGGGGAATACTGGGGCATTTACACGATTCGGGAGAAAAAGACCGGCGCGCTTCTTGAACGCCATTACGGCGTGGACGGCAGCAAGACAGTCTGGCTGGGCGGCAGCGAAACCGCCGCAGATGCCGAGAGTATCAGCGCTGAACTGACCGACCGCGTCAACACGCTGGACTGCCATGACCCGGACGACCTTGCCTGGGTGGAAGCCACGTTTGACATGGACAACATTCTCTCTTTTATGGTATGCAACCTCTTTACCAACAACTTTGACGGCGCACTTGTCCCCAACCACAATGTCATTTTGTGGAAAACCTCTGAGACAGACCCTGATAACCCCTATGCAGACGGGCGCTGGCGAGCGCTGGTCAATGACCTGGATGTGACCTTCACCGACCCCGAAAGCCGCCATGTTCCCGAGGAGAACCGGCTGAAAAATCTTATTGAGGATGATACGACCTACGGCAATTCCTACACAATGATCCCTAAAACGCTGGTGCATCGCCTGTGGGGAAACGAGGAGTTCCGGATGCGCTTTGTCCGCACCTGCGTGGAGGAGATGGCCTCCACCTATTCACCGGAGCAGATGCTCCCCGCACTTGAAAGCTGGCGGGCCGCACTGGCACCCGAACAGCCCGCCAACCTCAAACGGCTGGAACGGCAGCCCAGTGAGTGGGCCGCGCTCTACCCTCTTGTGCATGACGGTGAACCGGATGCGCTGTGTGTCACGCCCGCGGACTGGGACGGCATCATGGACCAGCTGACCGCCTATGTGGCCGCCCGCCGGGATGCGCTGACCGCCGACCTCTGGACCTGGTGCCCCGAGGAAATGACGCAGCTGAGTCTGGACGAGCCGAATTCCTGACAGATACCGCAGGGCGTGCCTCTTTTCTTTCCTAATTAAAGCAAAACAGGGAACGGTCACTTCACACCGTTCCCTGTTTTATTTTTCCTGCGGCGGGCCGCAAAGCGTTCATGCCTCGCCGCGCGTTTCAAGCCAGTATTCGCCCATCGAGGCACCGGGCTTCCCGGTACATTCATCCCGGAGATATTCTTTCAGCCCCGCTTCGGCCGGTTCCCAGCCGCGGGCGGCTTCCATCGTGGGGAACTCCACCTCGGCATACATGAAATGGGTGGGCTGGCCGGCGTCCACATCGTTGACCTCAAGCCGCAGTCCGCCGGGCAGCGCATAGCTGCGGCGTTCCTTGGCAATCAGCGGTTTGCCGATCAGCCGGGAAAGGCGCTCAAAGAGGTCCGGCGCAATCTCGGTCTCAATCTCCTCACGGGCCAGCCCATCCGGGTCGGGCGCACCTTTGAAGCAGAGAATGTGGGCCGTCCGTCCGCCCTCGAGCGCTTCACGCCGGATGCGCACGGTGGGGCGCACGCTGATATAGCCTTGATCCATGCGGTAGGTTTCGGTCAGCGGCAGCGTTTCCGGCCATCCGTCAACCATCCATTTGCGCTCGATTTCCATAGAACTCTCCCTTTTTTGGCGGCAGGTTTATTCCTCCTGCTCAAGAATTTCGCGTGCGACATCGGCGCGGTCGCGGCGGCTGTCCATCGCGGTCTTTTCAATGTAGCGGTGAGCTTCTGCCTCGGTGCAGCCGCGGCGCTCAATGAGCAAGCACTTGGCGCGGTCAACCAAGCGAATCTGCGCGATTTTTTCGGTCAGCCGGTCGTTTTCTTTGCGCAGAAAATCCAGACGGTGGCAGCAGGCTGCGGCCATCTGAACGGCCTGACGTAACTGGACCGCCGTGAACGGCTTGCCAAGCACCAGCACACCGTACTGGAGCAGCTTGTCCGCAATCTGGTCAGAGGTCCCGGCCTTGGCAAGCAGCAGCACGCCGGCGTTGGACTTTTCCACCGCGTAGGTGGAAAGTTCATGGCCGAACTCATCGGGGAGCGGTGTGTTGATGATGACAATCTCAAAATCCCGCTCACCGAGGCGGCGGCGCGCCTCGCCCCCGCTGGCCACGATGGTGGGGCGCTGATACCCCAGCTCTGCCGCGTGGCGGGCCAGATATTCATTGGCATTGTTGCCCGCAGAAACAATCATGGCAGCCGGCACAGCGCGTCACCCCCTTCCGGCCAAAATACAATACAGCGCATCAAATAATCAGGAAGCAGTGCTCCCGCTCCCAGGCTTTGGGGTCGGGGGCATTTTCGTAGGCATGGCAAAGCTGGGTCTGGTACTCAAAATATTTGTTCATCAGCGCAACAGGCAGCTCGCTCGAGATAAAATCGCTCTGTGCCGCCACCGTGATGGCTTCCCGCAGCGTTTCAGGCAGGCTCTCAAGGCCCTCAGCGGCGGATTTATGGAACAGATTGCGGTTCACCGGCGCGGGCAGCGTCATCTTCTTCTGGATGCCGTCCAGTCCGGCTGCCAAAATCAGCCCGATTACAAGATAGGGGTTGGCGGCGGGGTCGGGGCTGCGCAGTTCAAGGCGGCAGAACTGACCGGTAGCGGAGGGAATACGCACAAGCTGGCTGCGATTCTGACGGCTCCAGCTGATGTACTTGGGCGCCTCACAGCTGCCAAAACGCGTGTAAGAGTTGGGGATGGGGTTGCAGAAGCAGGTCAGTTCCCGCGCATGGGCAAGGATGCCCGCGATGAAATGCCCGGCCTCGCTGTCCGGTGCAATGTCCCCCTCAAAGAGGTTTTTGCCGTCCCGGTGAATCGAGATGTTGATGTGCATCCCGCTGCCCGCCTGGTCCGGCAGGGGCTTGGGCATAAAGCTGGCAAAAAGCCCGTTGCGGTCCGCAATGGCCTTGACGGTGCTCTTGAACGTGTTGAGGTTATCCGCCGACTGGAGGGCGGAGGCATACATGAAGTCCACTTCGTTCTGGCCGTGGCCGCTCTCATGGTGGCTGTGCTGGGGACGCAGGCCCATATCCGACATGGCAAAGCAGATTTCGCGGCGAATGTTCTCCGCGCGGTCAAGGGGTGCCACGTCAAAGTACCCGCCTTTATCCATCGGGATATGGGTGGGATTGCCCTGCTCATCGGTCTTGAACAGATAAAACTCACACTCGCAGCCCACATCGCACCGCAGGCCCATTGCCGCAGCGCGCTTGACAACGGATTGCAGGTAGCCGCGGCAGTTGCCCTCAAAGGGACGGCCGTTGGGCAGCGTGATGTCACAGTACATCCGCATAACGCGGCCCTCGGTGGGCCGCCAGGGCAGAATGGTCATGGTATCCGGGTCCGGCCAGAGGACAAGGTCGCTCTCCTCGGTGTTCATAAACCCGGAAATGGAGCTGCCGTCAAAGCAGACCCCCTGTTCCAGCGCATAGGGAAGCTCACTGGAAAAGACCGAAATGTTCTTCTGGTTGCCAAAAATATCGCAGAATGTAAGGCGCACAAACTTGATGTCATTATCTTCGACAAAGTTCAGGATGTCCTGCGCGGTGTGCTTCATGGTGAAACCTCCGAAACTCCTTGGATTGAACCAACTGAAATGATTATAGCATAAGCAGAAGCCCCCGAAAAGCAGGCGGCAGAAATTTACACAGAAAATTCCGTTCCGGGGCCCGTCAAACTCGAAAGGCCTGCCTCACGGCAGGCCCTTCGAGCTGGTGTAAGAAATAGGAAAAGGAGAATGGCAAATTGATGCAGGCATCAGGCCGCATGAAAACTGCGGCGCTGTACCCTAAAGGGGAAATCAATCGGTGTAGTAGAGCATACGGCTGTAGCAGGGCAACGGCCAGTATTCCTCATCGACCATTTCCTCGGCCACATCGGCCGCGGCGCGCAGATCCGCCATTGCGGGCAGAACCTCGTCATGGAAGGCGTGCGCCTTGGCGGCCTCGTCCTCCATCGCGCTGACCTTGTCAGTCACTTCCTTGAGGACATCGGCGGCATCGCTCATGGCATCGGTCTGTTTGGACAGAGCAACGAGCAGTTTCTGCTCAGCCTTGGTGGAAATTCCTTCCACAGCGGCCGTCTTGGCGGCAGCGGTGGAGGCGACCTCGCCCATGTACGCCGTTGCGGCGGGGATGAGCTGTTTGTTGGCAATCTTGAGCATGGTGCGCGCTTCGATGTTGATGACCTTGGAGTAATGCTCCATCTCAACTTCGTAGCGGCTGAGCATCTCGGTGCGGGTCAGAACGCCGAACTCCTCCATGAGTTCGATGTTCTTCTTGTCCTTGAGGGCAATCATCGCATCGGGCGTGCTCTTGCGGTTGGGCAGGCCGCGGCGCTCGGCTTCCTGCTCCCACGCTTCGGAATAACCGTTGCCGTTGAAAATCACGCGGCGATGGTCATTGAGCGTCTTTTTGACCCAGGCAGCGGCGGCGCACTCAAAGTCGCCCGCGCCATCGACTTCATCACAGAAGTCCTTCAGTTCCTTGGCCACAGCGGTGTTCAGGATGGTGTTGGCATCGCTCAGGTTCTCAGCGGAACCAGGCATACGGAACTCAAACTTGTTGCCGGTAAAGGCAAAGGGAGAGGTACGGTTGCGGTCGGTGGTGTCCTTGCTGAACTTGGGCAGAACATCAACGCCGAGGTCCATCTTCATCTTGACGGGGCCGGCATAGGGAGAATCGGTGCAGATGGCATCAATCACAGCCTCGAGCTCCTCGCCGACAAAGATGGAAATAATGGCCGGCGGTGCCTCGTTGGCGCCCAGACGATGGTCATTGCCCGGAGTTGCCACAGAAGTGCGCAGCAGATCGGCGTACTCATCGACCGCCTTGATGACGGCGGCAAGGAACACCATGAACTGCAGGTTTTCCATCGGGGTGTCGCCGGGATCGAGGAGGTTCTCGTCCTTGGTGCTGATGGACCAGTTGTTGTGCTTGCCGGAGCCGTTGACGCCCTCAAAGGGCTTCTCGTGCTGCAGGCAGACCAGACCGTGCGTGGTGGCGATTTTGTTAATAAAATCCAACCTCAGCAGGTTGTGGTCAAAGGCAACGTTGGTG
>JAQXGE010000080.1 GCA_029006135.1 Oscillospiraceae bacterium
ATGTGCCAGCGGGACCAAAAGTCCGAAAAACTGACGGCCTCAAAAGGACTGCGGAAGTTTTCAATCAGGTCATAGCCAAGGATACGCGCTGCACCGATTACAATATCGCAGCAGCCGGAAAACTCCATATAAAGCCGCATACTGAACAGCAGTGTTGCAGCAACCAGCTGCGGGCCGGGCATTGCGGCCGCATCGGCATAAACCGTGCGTATGTATAGGTTCAGGTTATCCGCCAGCACCATCTTCTTGGTGTAGCCCCAGAGCATCCGGAACGCACCGCCCGCGCAGCGATTGTAGCTGAAGCGGCGGGATTTTTCGATTTGGGGTCGGAAGTGGGGATAACGTTCAATCGGCCCGGTCACCAAAGTGGGGAAGAAGCTGACAAAAAGCGCATACCGGAACAGATTGAACTCCACCCGGCAGCGCCGGCGGTAGACATCAATCGTGTAACTCAGGGCGGCCAGCGTGAAGTAGCCAAGCCCCATCGGTACAATGAGGTCATCCCTGCGGGCAATGATGCCGTCAAGGCTGTCGGCCAGGAGATTCCAGTATTTGTAATAGACAAGCAGCCCCACACAGCTGACGATGGCGACCAGCAAAAAGAAAACCCGAACCGGCTTGTTCCTGCTTTGACCAATTATCAGGCCGCAAAGCCAGGTCACAGCGGTGGCTGCAATTAGCACCGGGAGCAGCGCACGGTTGACAGGATTCCAACAGAAAAAAACATAGCTTACTGCCAGTAAAAAGTAAGGCCGCACCGCGCGGGGCAGTGCATAGTTAAGAACTGCCGCTGCCGCAAAAAAGCCCAAGAATATGAGCGTTGTAACTTCCATCTCACCAAAACTCCTTACACGGAAAAAAGGAAAATCACAGCTTCTTTTCCAGCTCTCTGACCCGCTTCTCCAACAGGGCGTTTTCCTGTGTCAGACGCTTGCATTTCTCCGCCAGCTGACTTACCGCAATGCTCAGACTGATGAGAACCACAAGCACAAAACAAAATACCAGCATAAAAACAAGATTGACCGGCATTTGTACGTCCAGCAAGTCCCGCAGTACATAGACTACATAGGGGCAGACGGCAAAAATCACCAGCACGACTGCCAGCGCAAGCCAGAGCAGGCTGTATTTGACGGTCATCTTGCCCTTTTTGAGCAGCATAAAGATGATGATGAGCAGCAGCACGGCACCCAAAATCATGATAAACTGAAATTGAGGGGTCATTGGATTCTCCTTCTTCCGCCTTATCTGCGGGTTTTCTTGATAGACAGTCGGTCGATAATCAGCGAGAGGGATACCTTAATCATGAAGTAAGCGGACTGGAATGTCCGGATGCTCGAAACACCGCCCTGCCGCTCATGCATAATGACCGGTACCTCGCCGACTTTGTATCCGGCCAAAGTGGAAGAGAGGATGGCTTCCGGCTCCGGGTAATCCGAGGCATAGTGGTCGGCAAAATAATCAATGAGTTCTGCGTTGACGGCACGGAATCCGCTCGTGACATCCTGGACCCGCTGTCCGCAGAGCAGTTTGATCAGCGCGCTCAGGAAACGAATACCAACCCGCCGCATAAAGCTCGTCTGGAACCCCTCGCGGGTAATGAACCGGCTTCCGATGCACATATCATATTGCCCGGAAAGCACCGGTTCCACCACGGCCGAAAGATAAGCGGGATCGTGCTGCCCGTCACCGTCCATCTGAACTGCAACGTCATATCCGTTGGCACGGGCATAGCGGTAACCGCACTGCACACCTCCACCGATGCCAAGATTCACCGGGAGGTTCAGATAAGGATAATGGTGGCTCTCGAGCAGCGCCGCAGAGCGGTCGGTAGAGCAGTCATTGATTACAAGAAAATCGACTTCGGGGCAAGCGGAGCGAAGCCGCTCCACTGTTTCAACGATGGTCTCCTCCTCATTGTAGCAGGGGATAATGACCAGAATTTTTGCAGTCGTGTTCAAAAGAGCACCTCACATCGGGGAACGGCGTTACGCTTGGCCGTCCAAAATAAAACGTTCCAGCCTGCGCAGCAGGTCGCTGCGGCGGTAGTGGCTGCTATAATAATCCTTTGCTTTTTGACCCATATCGGCTCTCTGCTCATCGGTCATACCGCAGAGAGCCACAAGGTTGGCGGCGAGTGCCTCAACATTGCAGGCCGGGGAACTGAGCCCTCCGGCCTGCCGGACAGCCAGATTGCCGGCACCGTCCATGCTTGCAAGCATGGGCTTGCCGGCGGCCATGTAGCTTGCCACTTTGGCGGGCACCGTCAGCCCCAAATCCGGTGAATCCGAGAGCGACACAATCAGCGCGTCCGCCAATGCAGTGAATCGCGGTATATCCGTGGCCGGTACACTGCCGTAAAATGTCACATAGTCTTTGGCATCCAGTTCACACACAAGGCTTTCAAGACTGTCCCGGCTCATTCCATCCCCCACAAGGAGGAGGTGCAGCGCGCCGGCACCCTGTTCCCGTGCGGATTTGACGGCGCGAATGACCGTTTCCAGGCTTTGAGCGGGCGTAAACGTTCCGGTGAATACCAGGTTGAACCGTCCGCCAAAGCGCTCTTCGAGGGCCTCGTCATGAATCGGTACGGCGTAAAAATCCTCACAATATTGCGGAATAACAGCAATTTTTTCGTCCGTCTTCCCGGTACGCTCCGCAAGACGCCGCTGAAGCGGCTCGCTCATCGCAATGAGGCGGTCGGCACGGCGGTAGAGCGCATCGCTCACGCCCTGCGCAATGCGGCGCAGCAGGGAATTTTGAATGTTCAGCACACTGTACAGGTTCTCCGGCCAGATGTCCAGAACATAGTTGGTGAAGGGAACGTTGTGCTTTTTTGCATAGCGGATAGCGGGCCAGCACATGAGCACGGGACTTGTATTAAAGCAGAACACGGCATCATAGCCGCCCGGGAGTCGGTTTAGACTCCGCCAGGCATACCACGGCCAACTTACATAGTTGAGAAAAATCCGCACGGACGTGTTGCCGGTACGCGGAATTTCTTTGCACCGGAACACGCGGGCACCGTGGTAATTCTCTTCCATAGGCCCCCTTTCGCTGTATCCGGGGAACCACTCGCCTTTGGGGTAGTTGGGCAGTCCGCAGAGGACATCTACCTCAATGCCGTCCTCCAGAAAACCGTCCACAATATCGTTGATGCGAAAATTTTCCGGCCAAAAATGCTGGGTCACAACAAGGATTCGTCTGGCCACAGGCCAATGCACAACCTTTCTTTTGGAATATCAGCCCTTGCGCCACACCATCTTGTTGACAACGCCGGTGTAGCTCTGGATGATTTTAACCACCTTGGTGGAAACATCCTCGGTATAATAGGGGACAGGAATGCCGTTATCGCCGTTGGCGTTCATCGCCACAGCGGTGGCTACGGCCTGCTCCACACCGCCTTCGCTGATGCCGGCCAGCACGAAGCAGCCTTTATCCAACGCTTCGGGACGCTCGGTGCTCGTGCGGATGCAGACGGCGGGGAAGGGATGTCCCACACTCGTAAAGAAGCTCGACTCTTCGGGCAGTGTGCCGGAATCCGAGACAACACAGAACGCATTCATCTGAAGATGGTTGTAGTCATGGAAGCCCAAAGGTTCATGCAGTTTGACCCGCTCATCCAGCTTGAATCCCATTGCGTCCAACCGCTTTTTGCTGCGGGGATGGCAGGAATAGAGAATGGGCATATCGTAGGTCTCAGCGAGATGGTTGATGGAAGTGAACAAATCAATGAAATTTTTCTCGGTGTCAATGTTTTCTTCCCGATGCGCCGAGAGCAGAATGTACTTCTGTGCTTTGAGTCCAAGGCGCTCGAGTACATCGGAAGCCTCAATCTTTTCAAGATTGGCGTGAAGAACTTCCGCCATGGGGCTGCCGGTCACAAAGGTGCGCTCCTTGGCTGTGCCCTCGGCGTTGAGGTAGCGCCGTGCGTGCTCAGAGTAGCACATATTCACGTCCGCAATATGGTCCACAATGCGGCGGTTCGTCTCCTCGGGCAGGCATTCGTCAAAACAGCGGTTGCCTGCCTCCATGTGGAAAATGGGAATATGCAGCCGCTTGGCGCTGATGGCGGACAGGCAGGAGTTGGTGTCGCCCAAAATCAGCAGTGCATCCGGCTTCTGCTCAACCATCAGCCGGTAGGACTTGGCAATGATGTTGCCGATGGTCTCGCCTAAGTCGCTGCCCACCGCATCCAGATAAAAATCCGGTGCCCGCAGGCCCAGGTCCTCAAAAAAGACCTGATTCAGATTGTAGTCATAGTTCTGACCTGTGTGGACCAGAATCTGGTCAAAATATACATCACACTTTTTGATAACAGCGCTCAGCCGGATAATCTCCGGCCGGGTGCCGATGATGGTCATTAAGCGCAGTTTGTTCATTCCGAAAACTTCCTCCTCACAAAGACTGCCGCCCGGCGGCTCAAACCTTGAGCGCAAAGGTGTCGGGATGGGCGGCGTCAAACGGCTCGTTGGCCCACATGACCGTGACCAGATTTTCCGTCTCGCTCAGGTTAATAATGTTGTGGGTGTATCCGGGCAGCATATGGACCGCCTCAATCTTGTCGCCGCTCACTTCAAATTCCAGCACTTCATCGCTGCCGACCCGGCGCTGCTGAATCAACCCGTGGCCGGACACCACAATGAAAAACTCCCATTTGGTGTTATGCCAGTGCTGCCCCTTGGTGATGCCGGGACGCGAAATGTTGACGGAAACCTGCCCGCACTTCTCACTGCGCAGCAGCTCGGTAAAACTGCCCCGGTCATCGGTATTCATTTTTAAGGGGAACGCGGCCTTTTCCTTCGGCAGATAGGAAAGATAGGTGGAATACAGCTTCTTTTCAAGGCTGCCTGCGGGAATCTCCGGCATAACAAGCGTCCGCGGCTGCTCGGCAAACCGGTACAGCCAGTCTGCAATTTCGCCGAGGGTGGCTTTGTGGGTCACGGGGCAGAAGCAGTACTGACCCTGCGGTGTCTGCACCGGGGTCAGACCGTCATACTCGCACCGATGCGGGTGGCCTTCCAGCGCATCCAGCATTTCTTCCACCAAATCATCAATATAGAGCAGTTCCAGTTCTGCACTGCGGTCATTGATTTGAATGGGCAAATCATGCGCAATGTTATAACAGAATGTCGCAATAACGCTGTTGTAATTGGGACGGCACCATTTGCCGAAAAGATTGGGAAAACGGTAAACCAGCACCGGCGCCCCTGTCTCGCGCCCGTAATCAAAAAAGAGATTTTCCCCCGCAAGCTTGCTTTTCCCATAATCAGACTGGCCGTATCGCCCAATGAGAGTTGCCTGAATGGAACTGGACAGCATTACAGGGCAGGTGTTGCCGCAGCGGCGCAGCGTGTCGAGCAGGGTGGAGGCAAAACCAAAGTTTCCGTCCATGAACTCGCTCTGCTCTTTGGGGCGGTTGACGCCCGCCAAATTGAAAACAAAATCTGCCTCACGGCACCACGGCTCCAGCAGAGCGGGGTCCGTGTCAAGGTCATACTCAAAAATGTCCTCAATTTCCAAATTGCGGGTGCGGTTTTTCCCCTGCTGGATGTTGCGCAAATTTTCGCACAGGTTGCGTCCGACAAAACCGCCGGCACCGGTGACTAAAATTTTCATTTTGCCTCCTGCTTGGCAAGCTCTTCCTGGATATAATCGGTGGTCATGATTTTGGCAATGGTTTCTTCCACGTTGAGCCGGCGGGTGTTGTGGCTGGTGTAATCCTCGTCCGCCTGCGTGCGGACCTGGCCATTGATAAAGTATTTGTCATAGTTGAGGTCGCGGTTGTCCGCCGAAACGCGGTAATATCCGCCCATATCCTCGGCACGGGTGCGCTCCTCCTTGGTCATCAGCGTCTCATACAGCTTTTCGCCGTGACGGGTGCCGATGATGCGGGTGCCGGTGTCGCCGAACAGCGTCTGTACGGCCTTTGCCAGATCGCCAATGGTGGAAGCGTCGGACTTCTGAATGAACAGATCGCCCGGATTGGCGTGCTCAAAGGCAAACATGACAAGATCCACAGCCTCGTCCAGATTCATCAGGAAGCGGGTCATGTTGGGGTCAGTGATCGTAATAGGATTGCCTGCCTTGATCTGCTCAACAAACAGGGGAATCACCGAGCCGCGGCTGCACATGACGTTGCCGTAACGGGTGCAGCAGATGACCGGACCTCCGCGCTGTGCGCTGACACGGGCGTTGGCGGTGATGACGTGCTCCATCATGGCCTTGGAAATGCCCATGGCATTGATGGGGTAGGCGGCCTTGTCGGTGGACAGGCAGACGACGCGCTCCACGCCTGCCTCAATGGCTGCGTGCAGCAGATTGTCGGTGCCTTCAATGTTGGTGCGCACCGCTTCCATCGGGAAGAACTCGCAGGACGGGACCTGCTTGAGCGCAGCCGCATGGAAAATAAAGTTGACGCCAGGCATAACATCGCGCAGGCTCTGAATGTTGCGGACATCGCCGATATAGAACTTCACCTTTTCATAGTAATCCGGATACTGAGCCTGAAGCTCGTGGCGCATATCGTCCTGTTTCTTCTCATCGCGGCTGAAAATACGGATCTCGCCAATATCGGTGGTCAGAAAATGCTTGAGGACCGTATGTCCAAAGCTGCCGGTGCCGCCGGTAATCAACAATGTTTTATCGTGAAAAATGGAACTTGCCATGATATCCTCCTCGTTGTGTCACGGAATGAAAGGCATACGCTGCCTTTATAATCTTATTAATTCTAACATAAAAGTTACAGCTTGAAAAGGCCTTCATCTTGGAAAATCCGCTTTTTTGTGGTACAATACCCTTAAAATCGACTGAAAGAAAATGGAGGAACCATTTATGCGTGCTTATGAACGTTTGCTGCGCTATGTGAAAATTTATACGACTTCGGACCCTGACAGCACTTCCCACCCCACCACTGCCCGCCAGTTTGATTTGGCCGGTATCTTGGAAACGGAACTGAAGGAACTCGGCCTTGCCGATGCCCATGTGGATGAACACGGCTATGTCTATGCGACCCTGCCTGCAACGCCCGGTTATGAGGCGGCGAAGGGGCTTGGCTTTATCGCGCATATGGACACGGCCCCGGATGCCAGCGGCGAAAACGTCAAACCGCAGATTCATGAAAACTATGACGGCGGAGATGTCGTGCTGCCCGGAACCGGCGCGGTTCTGTCGCCTCGCCAGTTCCCGTTCCTCAGCGGCCTGCGCGGTCAGACGCTGATTACCACGGACGGAACCACGCTGCTCGGTGCCGATGACAAGGCCGGCATTGCCGAAATCATGACGATGCTTGAAACAATCCGTCAGGAGAACCGCCCCCACGGTAAACTCTGCATTGCCTTTACCCCCGATGAGGAAGTCGGGCAGGGGGCAGACCTCTTTGACGTGGAAGGCTTTGGCGCGGCCTATGCCTACACGGTTGACGGCGATGTGGCCGGGGAAATCAGCTATGAGAACTTTAACGCGGCGGCGGCTTTTGTCACGGTGAAAGGCTTTTCTGTCCATCCCGGCAGCGCCAAAAATGCCATGATTAACGCCCAGAATGTGGCAATCGAGTTCCATAACGCCTTGCCTGCCTTTGAACGTCCTGAAACAACGGAAAACCGAGAGGGCTTCTACCACCTGTGCAGTATGGAAGGGGATGTGTCCGGTGCCAAACTGGGCTATATCATCCGTGACCACAGTGCTGCAAACTTCAATTGCCGCAAGGAAACAATGCGCCATATTGCCGCCATCCTCAACGAGAAATACGGCGAGGGTACCGTAACGCTGGAAATCCGGGACAGTTACTTCAATATGATTGAAAAGATTGAACCGCACTTCCATTTGGTGGAAAATGCCCGCAAGGCCATCCGCGCGGCGGGCCTTGAGCCGGTCGAGCCGCCGGTCCGCGGCGGTACGGACGGCGCATCGCTGAGCTTCAAGGGACTGCCTTGCCCCAACCTCGGCACCGGCGGGTTCAACTACCACGGCCCGTGCGAAGGCATTACCGTGGAGGCAATGGATAAGGCCACTGAAATTCTTCTCAATCTTGCGGATATTTATAAGGATGTGCAGTGAGAACCGCACAATAAAAACGCCTGCCGGGGCTTGACAAAAACGCATCGGGGACATATAATAAGTGATACCGATGCGGGATTAGCTCATCCGGTAGAGTGACTGCTTCCCAAGCAGTAGGTGGCGAGTTCGAGACTCGTATCCCGCTCCAAAAAGGACGGTGCAGAGGTTGCTGCGCCGTCCTTTTCTTAATTTCCGGCCATAAACGCCGGGGGAGGTGCCATGTATGCTGGACTGTTTGCCGATCTATCACTGGTTCCATTGCGGAAATCCCTATTCCGGCGCAGAAGGGGGCATGAGGTTCGTGGTGGAGCCGGCCAAAAAGCCTGACCCGGCGGATGAGAGTGGGAAAAAGAAAATTGAGTATCTGGCCGCAACGGTCTGGCCTGGACCGTGGAGTCTTGAGCACACCGCGCCTGAAAAACAGGAACACGCCGAGTTTCCGGGAAATCAGGAGGGACTGGATGCCGCCGTGGCGTGGCTCCATGACCGATATGATAACGAACCGGAAAAATGGGCCAACATCCCGTCCATTTTGGACTGCGAACCGGATTTGTAACATAACAAAGCAGGTGTTTGCTTCATCGAGGAGCAAACACCTGCTTTTTTGCAATATTCCGGATTTCTTATTCGCTTACGGCCTCAATAGCGCTGACGGGGCAGCTCTGCATAGCCTCCTTGGCGGCGCTTTCATCAAGGCCGTCCACATCCCCGGGCACAGCCGCAGCGGTTCCGGCATCGGTCATGGAAAATACCTCCGGGCAGGTGCTGACGCAAAGCCCGCAGCCGATGCAGTCTGAGTTGACGTGAAATTTCATGGGGCAAACCTCCTTTCTCAAAGTCAGTATGCCCCGTGAATCCGCAGCTATGAGCAAGCCCCGCCAGGAGCTGTTCGGGCAGGAACGGTCAGTCCGCTGCCTCGCTCTCTTCCTGTTGTATACCGGCCTCATAGGCTGCGTTGGTCCGTCCGGCAAAAGGATAGGTGCGCACTTCTTCGGCTGTAATGCTGGTCACACCATACCACTTGGCTCGGCCGAGCGCAAGGGAATCCTCGCCGTTTTCCCGAATATCCGGCAGGCCATAAGCGCCGCACCATTTGGTGTACGGCTCAATGCCGTAAGTTACGATTTCTGCGGCAGCAGGGGTTTCCAGTTCTGCAATTTCCTGCCGCAGGGAGACATCCCGCACACGGTCCATCATCCAGTAGCTTGCAATGTCATAGCCCGCCTCACACATATGGATGCCGCACACGACCGCAGCACAGGCGGCAAGGCAGGCAGCGCCCCGCCGGACCGTTCGGCCGCTGAGCTGGCACAGACAAGCTGCACAGGCGGCCGTGAGCAGCGTGAACACCCCGTGGGTGGAGCGGGGGTAGTAGTCGGGACTGAGGATCATGGCAAAGTTTGCGCCAATTCCGCTCAAAAACAGAATGAGCGGCCAGAGAAGGTCCACGTTCTGTCCATCCTGCCGGGCAAACCACAGCAAAACAAACAGTACCGCAAAGGCAAGCAAAAGCACCAGAGCCTCACTTTTCAGCATATTCAGACAGGTGAGAAAACGCATGGCGTAGCGCGTCAAAACGCTCTCATAATCCCCGTAATTGCTGGCACGGTTAAAATTGCCGCGGGCAGTGACAAGCAGGACGAACCCTACAAGGGAGCCGCCCAGCCCGGTCCACATCCAGAGCGGTGCGCGGTGCTCCCGATGCAGCACAACACCGATACACAGAACCAGCGCCACAAGCATACCGGCGCTCGTGTTTTCGCTCAGCCACCCGGCCAGAAGCCCTGCGAGCGCCATACCGGCAGGGAGCATCCTGCCGCCGGCAAAGGGCTTTTGCAGGTAATACCGCCAGGGCAGCAAAAAGGCAAGGCAGCCCGCCGTAGCCCAGAGATAGTTGCAGGCTCCGCACATCCAGAGATTGGTCTGGCCGAAAACGGGGCTGATTTCCCACATTGAGGCGAAAATCAGGACCAAGGCCGTGATATCATAGCGTCCGCTTCTCCGCCCTGCCGCCAAGCGGTAGACAATCAGGCCAAGCCCGGTGAAAACAGCGGCGTTGCAGAAATTGAACACCGCTTTGGGAAGGATCGTAAAGCCCTGTGCAAAGAATTTGACAATTACACGGCCGCTCCACTCATGATAATGAAAAACAAGACTTTGTATGAGCTGGGGCAGGGATTGAAGGCGCAGGCCGGTGTCAAAAGCGTAAGCAAAGGTGTAGTCGTCAGCCAGATAGGGCGTAAGAAAATTGAGAAGCAGCATCCACGCAAAGACGAGCGCTGCAATCAGGCAAAAAAGTGATTTGCGGGAGATGCGCCGGGAAGACTGGGTCATGGTCAAACCTCCGTAAGGAAACAGTCAATCAGATATATTTAATCTCAGTATAGCGGATTTTGCGCCGACCGGCAAGGCATAGGACACAAAAAAGCGAAGTTGTTCTGCAGAAAGAACAGAATGGCGCGCAGAGACTTGTTCTTTTAAGGAGAAAACGCTATAATAAAAGTCTATTTTATGGAAATCTGGTGTAAGAAGAAATGAAAAAAGAGTTTGTCCGGGGACTGCGGGACGGCGCACCCATCATGGCCGGATATTTTGCAGTCAGCTTCAGCTTCGGTATTCTGGCGGTACAAGGCGGGCTGAGCGTTTTGCAGGCGGCTTTGACCAGCTTGACCAATGTGACCAGCGCAGGCCAGTTTGCGGGGCTGCAAATTATTGTGGCGGGCGGAACCATTTTGGAGATGATTCTGACCCAGCTCATCATCAATCTGCGGTATGCGCTGATGAGCCTTTCACTCTCACAGAAACTGGACGAGGGCGTGACTTTCTGGCAGCGCCTTGTCATCGCTTTTGCGAACACCGATGAAATTTTTGCGGTTGCAATGTCCCATGCAGGAAGCCTTAAATTCCCTTATATGGTGGGACTCCAGATTCTGCCAATTTTCGGATGGACGGCGGGCACGGCACTCGGTGCGGCAGCAGGCAATATTCTCCCGGCTGCACTGACCAGTGCATTGGGGGTCGCGCTCTACGGAATGTTCATCGCCGTGGTAGTCCCGGCTGCCCGGCGGGCACGGCCTGTTCTGGCAGCAGCATTACTTGCAATAGCGGTCAGCTGTGTGCTCGATGTGCTGAATCTTTCGGCGGGTGTTTCCATTATTATCTGTACGGTGGCAGTTTCGGCTCTGATGGCGGTACTCCATCCGGTGGAAGAAGGTGATGCGCAGTGACTTGGTGTTATATTGCAGTGATGGCGATCGTGACCTACTTAATCCGTGCCCTGCCGCTCACACTCATCCATGGCAAAATTCAGAATAAGTGGATTCGCTCATTTCTTTACTATGTGCCGTATGTCTGCCTGAGCGCAATGACTTTCCCCGCAATCTTCACCGCCACGCAAAGCGTCTGGAGCGCTGTGGCCGGCGTGGTCGTTGCGCTGGTGCTGGCGTATTTTGACCGCGGCCTCGTTGTCGTGGCAGCCGGCGCCTGCGCTGCCGTTTTTGTGGTAGAGCATCTGATGCCGCTGTTTGGATGATTTGCAAAATAAAGACATAGAAACGCCGCCTGTACTTTCACAGTACAGGCGGCGTTTGGCATGGGAAAAGAGGAAATGTTTGTCCTGAAAAATGCGGATTAGATTTCGTCCGCTCCAAACTCTGCTCGGAATTCTTCCAGCATCCGGCGCAATTCTGCGGTAGTTTGTGCGTCATCTACCGTGCCGAAACTCCGCTTGGCTCCCGGCAAAGGTGCGCCGGGACCGCGGGAACCGGCCTCGCCAAAACAGGCGGTGCGCTCGTTGGCGGGGTCGTTCCAGTTATCCCACCCCGCGGGGGCGATTTCTTCACTGAATGTGCAGTCCAGCCAGAACACCCGCGCAAAGGAGCGCCAGGGCCGGCCGAGATAAACACTGCCCGGTTTGCAGCTGCCTGCCACTTCACACTCGGCAAAAAGATATCCCGGCTTGCCCTGCGGCGTACAGGCGGCCGTAATGTAGCTGACGCCGCTCTCGTGGTCGACCGGAACAATACGGCAGCGGTCAAACACTGCGTTCGCACCGCCAAAAATAAAATCGATGTTGCCTCGAATCACGCAGTTCCGGTAATACTGGCGGGTATCCAGTCGGGGCGAATTTTCCCGCGGGCCGCGGAATCCATTTTTCTCCCGCACATACAAGGGCAGGGGAGAGGTAAACAGCGTATCCTGGTTTCCGCAAAGTTCCACATCATCCATAAAGACCTGTGCCGCATCCGCGTAAACCGCCACGGCCTGCCCAGCGCGGGCACCGTCACCGGCGGTGTTTTCGACTGTTAAATGCTCCATACGAACCTTCTGTCCGCCCAGAAAGAGCGTTTGGCTGCGGAAAGTACCGGTCTTTTCCTCGCCGGGCCATGGGTCGCGTCCGCCGACCCCGGCTGTAATAATCGTTTTGCCCATCCCTGCACCGGTGATGACCGTGTCTGCGCGCTCCAGAAAAGGCCGCTCCCGGTAAACGCCTGGCCCAATCCGGAATTGTACAGGCACATCCGGGCCGACTGCGGCAGCGGCTTCACTCAGGGTGTAAAAATCGCCGGAACCATCCGCGCAGACGGTGATGATTTTTCGTTCAATTTGCTCTTTCATCGATAAGCTCCTTTGAAAATGGAGGCGTGCGCCGCACACCTCCAACGGAATTCTATCAGAAAAACTGCTTGATAAAGGCAATATCGGAGTCGGCCCGCGCCGGAACAGCCTCCTCACGCAGAACAGGCAGGGACTGCGGCAGGCTGCGCAGCATGGCAAACGCGCCGGCATAGTCTACAGTGGAGTCTTCCGGACTTGTGTGGACGAGACTGCCGTCCGGTGCGTGGGTCTGCCCCTTGAAGTGGACGGCCACAATTCGCTCCCCCAACAGTTCGCCCATGTCATCCCAGAGCGCTTCCTGACAATTCTCATCATCGGCACTGACCAGGTTGGCCATATCCATGATCACATACAGTGCGGGGCTTTTCAGGGTTTCCAAAATCTGCCGCGCGGCTTTCGGGGTGTTTACGCTGTGGTAACTCACCGGTTCAATGGCCACTTTGACGCCAAGGTGCTCCGCTTCAGGCAGGATGGTTTCAAGGCTGCGGCAGAGCAGGTACTGCGCCCGCTCCCGGCTTGTGCCTGCGGGCTGAAGCGCCATATTGGTTGTCTCGGTTCCGATGCACCCTGCGCCCAGTGCTTTGCAGACGGCCAGCTGACTTTTGAAATCTTCTGCATTTGTCAGGCGCTTAGCCTCGTCATCGAGCGCCAGTTCCACATAGGTGCCAAGTACTGCCACATCAATGGTGTGCTTTTTCCCGGCTTCCAGCGTCTGCTCAACCAGCGCAGGGGTTACTTCATCATAGCCGGAAACGCCGGGAATACATTTTTTGTATGCTAACTGTGTACAGGAAAAGCCATCCTCGTGAATTCTGCGGAACAGTTCATCTATGGAGGCTTTCCCATAATCATGCAGGCGTGCGCCAACTTTGAACGTTGCCATAATCATTCCCTCGCTTATTTTGCCAGCATTTCGGTATAGGCCAGAAGCAGGGGACCAACGCCTTTAGCGTCGTTCTCCACTACCGGTTCACTGAAATAGTATTCAAGACTGCCGTCCCGATGCTGTGCGCCGCCCAGACCGGCAACCAGACAAATGCCGGAAAGCTGGAGTTTGCCATCACTGCTGACACCAAGATACCGGTCGCAGGTTCCGTAAAAGGCTTTTTCACCGTATGCGGCAAAGCGCTTGGGCAGATAACCGAGCCGTACCGCCTTGAGAACCGCGTAGGCGAACAGCGCAGAGCCGGAAGTCTCCAGATAGTTGCCCGGGACACCGGCTTTGTCGATGACTTGCCAGAACATTCCGCTCTCCTCGTCCTGGAACCGAATCATGGCCTCCACGGCATCTTTGAGCATGGCCATAATGGCGCGGTACTCGTAGTACATCTGCTCGTCCATGCGCTCCAGAACATCCACCATCGCAACCAGGAACCAGCCCATGGCCCGCAGCCAGAAGTTGGGACTGCACCCGGTCTCCGGATTGGCCCAGTACATCTGACGGCTCTCGTCGTAACCATGATAGTAAAGACCTGTAACCGGGTCTTTCATGTGCTTTTGAATGTTCATAAACTGCCGGTAACTGTCCTGACAGCCCATCATTCCGTTATAGCGCGTCTCGTATTCCATGTAGAAGGGCTGTGCCATGTAGGTGCCGTCCAGCCAAACCTGCCAGGGATAAATGTCTTTGTGCCAGAAATTCCCTTCCTTCGTGCGGGGCTGGGTGTCAAGCTGGGAACGGATGGTGTCAATGGCATCTCGATACCGCTGCTCGCCGGTCAGGTCATAGAGAGTGAACAGATTCTTGCCCTGATTGACATTGTCCAGATTGTACTCTTTGGGATCATAGGTGTTGATCACGCCGCCGTCCTTCACGAAATAATCAATGAAGCTGCGGGAAAATTCGAGAAACTTTTCATCCTTGGTGGTCTTGTACAGGCTCAAACAGGCGGTAATCATACATCC
This sequence comes from Oscillospiraceae bacterium, assembly GCA_029006135.1. Taxonomy (GTDB): domain Bacteria; phylum Bacillota; class Clostridia; order Oscillospirales; family Ruminococcaceae; genus Gemmiger. The sequence continues at coordinate 14,578 of JAQXGE010000080.1, forward strand.
GTCAATGTAGTTCCATTTGTTGGGCTTGCCGCTGCGCACCTTCTCAATATTCCACAGCGGGGCTTCGGCGGTGCTTCCCGCAATCAGGTAATCCACATAGTCGCCCAAGGTTTTCATAATTTCCTCATGCGTCATGATTTTAGTCCTCCTCAAACGAATTGACGTTGGTAAAATGCAGCCGTTCACCTTCGTAGCCCTCAATCCGGACGTTATGCAGTTCAATACTGTTCACGTTCTCGGCCTGGATGGCGAGCTTTTTGCAGGGGGCAACATGGCACATCATGGCAGCCACACCGGCACACGCTCTTGGGTCAAAGGTGATGGATACGTTGCGCATCTCCACACGCCCGATGGGCTGTTCCGGCAGGCCGCTGAACCAGCATCCGGCATACTCGGCATCGGTGGCGGTGATGTTTTCCATCGTCAGACTGCCAAGACGCGGCGTTGTGTCGTCGAGCGGCAGAGCCTCATGACTCTGAACGAACTCACTCTTGCCGTCCGGGTCGCAGAAGTAGAACATATTGATGACAAAGGGCGTCAGCACATGGCGCATCTCGACATTGCGGAAAACCAGTCCGTCAATGACAGCATATTTGCCCCGCCCACGCCGCGTTTTGACCCGCAGACCGCGGTCGGTGTGATCCATCAAACACTGGGTCACGGTGACGTTCCTGACCCCGCCGCTCATCTCACTGCCAATGACCAGCCCGCCATGTCCGCGGCTCAGGCAGCAGTTGCGGATGGTGACATTTTCGCAGGGAACATGACGGGTCATGCCGAGAAACAGCTTGCCGGACTTGAGCGCGATGCAGTCATCGCCCACATGGACGTAGGCACCGATAATGTTCACATCCCGGCAGCTTTCGGGGTCAATGCCATCGGTGTTCGGCGAGTTGGCGTGATTGTGAATGTGCAGATGCAAAATATTAACACCGGTTGAATAAGAGGGGTGGATTGTCCAGGAATAGCTGTTGCAGATCTCCACGCCGTGCAGCGTGACGTTTTCGGCGTTGTTGGTAAAGAACAGCCGGGGCCGCCAGGCGATGCGGCGCTGTTTCGGATCCTCATACCAGTCACCATTGTCGGCATTGGCGTTGATGCAGCCCTCGCCGGTGATCGTGACATCTTTTGCGTGGAGGACGTTGATGAGCCCGGCAAAACTATCCAGCGGATTGCCTTCCCAAAGCCCGAGGTAAAACTCGTCTTTTTCATTGGAGCAGGGGAGGACACCCGGCAGAATCGGGTACTCCCGGCGGTCGGTGCCGCCGAGCAGGGTGCAGCCTTTTTCAAGATAAAGTGTCGTGCTGCTGCTCAGGAAAAGGCTCTGCGTGCGGTAAGTCCCGGCGGGAACATAGACGGTTCCTCCCGGCGGGCAGGAGGAAAGGGCGGCCTGTAGGAAAGCCGTGTTGTCCGTTACTCCGTCACCGACAAGGCCAAAGCGGGAGGCGTCCACAAAAAAGCTCTCTTTCCTGGTGGCAAAGTCCAGGGAGCCGCAATCATCCCCGTCTTTGACTTCGAGAGAATAGGAACGATCCGGCTCGAGCTGAAAAAGCGAAAATACGTTAGTTCTTACGCCGGAAAGAACTTTTTTGCCGTCCAGAAACACATCAAACGGGTTCGGTGCATGGTAACAGGCGGAATTCTTCAGTTCAAAACAGGCACTTCGGGTCGTGGCGCAGACCAGTGAGATTTGCATTACATGATTCCTCCATCCCTAAATATGATAAAATTATAAAAATATTTTGAATTTTGGCAAGAAATTTGCTATTATAAATTTGACGACAAAATAGTTCCGTGCTGCTGCATCGTGTGCGGCAATGCGGGAGGGAGGTTTACCGTATGGTCACAGAATATACCTATTCCCCCCATGTGGATTTCTATATTGACATGATTGACCGGGAAAGCGGTTATGATATGTCGAGCTTCCACACGCATCATAAGTATGAAATTTACTATGAGGTGGAAGGGACACGCCGCTATTTTATCGAGGATTCCGCGTACATTGTCAATGCGGGCAGCGTGGTACTGATTGGGGAAAACCAGATTCATAAAACCGGTTCGGTAGGGGACACGGCCTCCACCCGAATTGTCTGTAATTTCAGCGGCGAATACCTCAAAGAAATCTGTGAGAGCTTTCCCGACGTGGATTTCTTCAGCTTCCTCAGCGATGAAAATAACCACCTGCTCAGCAATATCACTGTCAAGCAGCAGAATTACATTTACTCGGTCCTTCAGCAGCTGATTCAGAGTCAGGAGGATACCTCGCCCGAGGGGCAGGCACTCAAGAAGATGATGCTGGCCACGCTGCTTATCTGGCTCAAGAAAATGTGCGAAGCCCAGCACGAACTGGGCGGGGATAACGGGCGTGTGACCAACCGGATTGTCAGCCAGATTCAGGGATACATTGCGGAACACTACGCTGAAAAACTGACCCTGACCGGAATTGCCAACCAGTTCTATATCAGCCCGTATTATCTCAGCCGACTGTTTAAAAAGACCATCAACTTAAGTCTGATTGAATATATCAACGGCGTGCGCATCAAGGCTGCACAGAACCTCATTGAGAAAACCAACGACAGCATTTCCACTGTGGCGGAAAAGACTGGCTTTATGACAAGCGCTCATTTCCGCAGGGTGTTCAAGGAAGCTACGGGGCTTTCTCCGCAGCAGTACCGCCAATATTTCAAGCGGGTCAACAAACCGGAAAAGTGAACCAATCTTGCCTTCGGAGCGGCTGCACAAGCAGCCGCTTTTTTGTGTGTCCGGGGCAGGGGACCGGATTCTATCTATGAGAATGTTCTTTTTGAGAACAGATGTTTTCAAAACAAAAGCTGCCCCGTACCCCAGTCAAAACAAGGTACGGGGCAGCTTGGAACGTTTGGGGCATTCAGCGAGATGCCAGAGGCAAATCAGCCCTTCACACTGCCGGCGGCAATGCCGTCAATGAAAGAATCCTGTGCGCAGAAGAAGACAATCAACTGCGGGATGATAGAGATGAGGGACAGCGCAAGAATGCGGTTCCAGCTGAAACCGGCATCTGCGTCCATGGACAGTTTGACAAAGATGGACAGCGGATACTTGCTGGGAGTCTGGACATAAAGCAGGGGACCCATGAAGTCATTGCAGCTCCACATGAACTGGAACAGCGCAACAGCAACCAGAGAGGGGCTCAGCATGGGGCAGATAATCTTGTACAGGATCTTGACGGGACCGCAGCCATCAATCGAGGCGGCTTCGTCAAGGTCATGAGGAATGCTGCGCATGAACTGAACCAGCTGATAGACAAAGTAGGTCTCGGTGCCGAACATTGTGCAGACCCACAGGGGCAGGTACAGGGGGCTGTTAATCCAGCCGAACTTGTTGTACATCAGGTACTGGGGAACGTTCAGAACAACCTGGGGCAGGAACAGCGTGGAAATCATGATGCTGAACAGAAGATCGCGGCCCTTGAACTTGAAGCGGCTGAAGCCGTAAGCGGCAATCACGGAAGAAATGACCGTGAAGACGACCTTGGGGATAACAAAGCTGTACGTGTTGAGGAACGCGCGCCAGATGTTAATGTCGCCGCCGTAGCTCTGGGTAATGGCAGCTTTGTAGCCTTCCAAAGTGGGGTGCTTCGGGATGAAGCCGATGCCAGAGAAAATCTCGGCATTGCTCTTGAAGGTGGCACCGACCATCCAAATCAGCGGGTAAATCATGACAATGCCGACAAGGATCAGCACGAAATACTGGAAAAATCTGCCGATCTTACGAGCAGTAGACATATTCATACTTTGCACCCTCCTTAGTCAGCGTAGTAGACCCAGTGCTTCTGGCTCGCGAAGGCGATAATGGTCAAAATCATGACGATAACAAACATGACCCACGCCAATGCACACGCCATGCCCATTTCGTTGGACTGGAAGGCGTAGTTGTAAACCAGCAATGCAACAAGGGTTGTGGAGTTGCGCGGACCGCCCTGTGTGATGATGTACGGGCCGTTGAATTCCTGGAATGCCTGGGCAATCTGAGTGACCAGGTTGTAGAAAATAACAGGGGTAATCATCGGAACGGTGATGGAGAAGAACTGACGGACCTTGGAGGCACCATCAATGGTGGCGGCTTCGTACAGGTCAACGGAAACGCCCTTCAGCGCAGCGAGGAACAAAACCATCGCGGAACCAAACTGCCAGACACGTAGCAGACAGATGACAAACAGCGCCCAGTTACGGTCGGCCAACCAGTTCGGGCCGTCAACGCCGATGTAGGAGAGCAGCGTGTTGATAACACCGTCATCACGGAACATGGCGCGCCACAATACGGCGATAGCCACGGAACCGCCCAGAATGGACGGAATGTAGTAGACAGTGCGGAACAGATTCACGAACTTGATTTTGAAGTTCAGAATGTAGGCAATGAACAGGGCAAACACCAGCTTCAGAGGCACCGTGATGAAGGCATACTTGAAGGTGGTTGAAAGAGCCGTGAGGGTCTTTCGATTTGTGAAAATCTCCACATAGTTCATGATACCGTATTCATGAATACCATTGAAGAAGTTCATATCCGTGAAGCTGTAGTACAGGGAACTCGCAAACGGATAGGCCTTGAAAATCAGGAAACCGAGAATCCACGGGATCAGGAAAAACAGGCCCGTGTTGGCATCGCACCATTTCTTAAATGCCGAGCGGGTAACCGGCTTGGTAGCAGTGGCACTCATCCAAAAACCTCCTTACCAAAGATAGGAAAAACATTTGCAGGTTTTTAGCAGAAAACGGTCGGCCCTGGCACAAGAGGGGCCGGCCGTTTCAGTTACTTGCAAAAAGAAGAGATACTGAATCAGGCGGCATTCAGAACGTCGGTGACGCCCTCGAGCAGGATCTCGGCGGCTTCCTGAGCGTCGTAATCGCCGTAGGAGAAACCGTCAAACACATCGGTGTAAACGCCGTCAGAACCCTTCAGCTTGCTGCTCTCGTAGTTGGGGTCGAAAGCGCAGTCAACGAAGTTCATAACAATGTCATTGGCTTCCTTGACCAGGGGCTTGACCTTGCCGGCAGCCTCGGCGGCAGCCTGACCAGCCTTGGAGCAGACCATACCGCACTCAGTGCCCATGATGGAGGCGCCCTTTTCGCTGTTCAGCAGGAAGTTGATGAGTTTGGCAGCGCTCTCGGGATCCTTGCAGCTCTCGGTGATGGCAAGACCCATGGAGACCTTGGCAAAGCCGCCGTTCTTCTTGTCGCCCCACTTGATTTCCTGGCCCACGGTGAAGCCGGAGTTATCAGCCATGGCGTCGTAGTACTTGTTGGCGGAAGAATCCCACTCCCAGATACCGGCGTACTTGCCTTCGATCCACTGCTGAGACTTATCAATGGAGTCGAAGCCGGCGCCATAGTAAGCTTCCATGGTGGGGATAACGTGGTTGTCCTCAAGAGACTTGATGAAGTTCAGACCTTCAACAATCTCATCGACAGTGTAGTTGCAGGTGTTGTCAGTGACCCAATCCTTGCCGTAGTTGGACTCAAGCCAGAAGGTCATAACAATCATACGGTCGTAGGGTCCAAGGCACAGGGGATAGTAGTCATCGCCCAGCTTCTCCTGGAAAGCCTTGCCGGCGGCAATCAGCTCGTCATAGGTGGTGGGCAGAGCAACACCGGCCTGATCGAAGGTGTTCTTATTCCAGAAGAAGGTACGGCCCGTCATGGCAACGGGGATGGCCTGAAGCTCACCGGCAACGGTGCAGGCTTCCAGAGCACTCTCAGGGAACTGAGACAGGTCGATGATATCGCTGTACTGGTTGAGGTCAACGAAGCTCTGGCCCTGACCGGAGTACTGATACAGCCAGTTCCAGTTGACCTGCATCACGTCTTCGCCCTGCTTGGCGGCCAGCGCGGTGCTCTTGGCTTCTTCCCAGCCGCTCCAGGCGCCATAAGAAGTGGCAACCTCGATGCCGGTCTCCTCGGTGAAAGCGGCCACGGCCTCCTGGTAAGCGGCGTGACGGGAGTCACCGCCCCACCAGCTCATGGTCAGAGAGCCGCCGGTGCTTTCGGCAGAGGCAGCGGAAGAAGCGGCCTCGGAAGAAGCGGCTTCAGAGGAAGCAGCAGCGGAGCTGGAAGAGCCGCCGCCGCAGCCGACCAGCAGGCCAACGCTCATCGCGCCGGCGAGAGCAAGGGCAATTGCCTTTTTCATTTGTTTGTCCTCCTAAAAGTGTTGTGTTTTTGCGGTACACCATGCCATGCACCGCACTGAACGTTATTATAATATCAAATCATAGCCTGCAAAAAAATATCTGATTCTGTTCGCACACACAAAAAACGAACATTTATTGCTGCAATTTTGGACTGTGAACGAACAACACCGTCAAAACTAACGAACCACAGTGCGCAAAGTTGTGCATTGTGCTGAAAACGAGTAGAGACTCAAAAAAGTAAAATATTACACAAAAACTCAGAAAATACATATTTTTTGTGTAATATATCTGTAATTTCTTTAGTTCGTTGAAATACAAGTGACAATATGTAAAATAAACGCTAAAACTTGTTCGACTGGGCAAGAATTGCGCGCAAGAGACATCTTTTGCGCAAGGAAACGGATTTTGCACCAGGCAGTGCAAAATCTATGCGTATACCAACGCGGGAGCAAAATAAACGCGAAAATCTGCGTGCAATATTCATGCGGACGTGCAATATTTGCATCGAGTTTTTCACTGCTTTTTCCATGAAGGGAATCAGCCTTTTAAAAATTGGAAGAATTCGTTCTGTAATTCCACGGGAATAATGAACTTCGTGTTTGTGCAGTTAAACAAAAAAGAATGACAGAACGCATACGGCAAGCAGGACTGCCTGCTCCATACGTTCTGTCATGGTGCGCTGTGATAAGTTTTTCGGCCGAGATAGGGGCGTCAAAGCGGACAGATATTAACCTTCCTGCTTTTTTGCTCTCTCTTGACGGCGGCGCTGAAAAGCGCGGTATTCCCGGTACCAGCATTGCGGGCAAAGGCTCTGATATTCTACATCGCCCTGCATATCAATGGCAACCTGGTCGCCTTCAAACACAAATTCCCCGTTGACTTTCCGCCCGTTGCAGGTGGCTTTGCGCCCGCAGGCACAAATGGTTTTCATTTCCTCAATGCTGTGGGCCAGTTCAAGCAGGCGGGTGGAGCCGGGAAAACCGTGGGTCATAAAATCCGCCCGCAGTCCGTAGCAGATGACCGGGATGTTCAAATCTACCGTGACAAGAAACAGCTGTTCCGCTTGTTCGGGGGTGAAAAACTGACTCTCATCGCAAAGAACACAGGCGAGGGGACCGTTCTGCTCGCAGTCCTGCCGGACAAGGTCCACAATATTCATGTCCGGGGTAACAAGACTGTCAACTTTACAGCTTACCCCCAGACGAGAAACGATGCGGTCGCTGCCCTTTGTGTCAATGCTGGGCTTCAAAATCAGGACCCGCATCCCACGTTCCTTATAATTGAAAGCGACCTGAAGCAGGGCGGTGGTTTTGCCGCTGTTCATTGCGCCGTAGCGAAAATAGAGTTTTGCCATATTGCTCCTCCCCAACAAACGCTGCGGACCGTACAGGAAATCCGCAGCGTTTGGGTTTATTCATGATCGGAATCCAGATTGCGCAGACGATATCCCAGGCTCATCAGGCTGTCACCGAGATGCACATTTTCCACTGTTACATCCGGGTAAACCACGGAAAGGTCATAGTGACTGAAGTTCCAGAATCCTTTGATTCCAAGCCGTACAAGCTCATCGGAAAGTTCAACTGCGCTTTGGCGCGGTACACAGAGCACCGCGACCACAGGCTCGTGCTCTTCACAGAAACTCTCAAGCTCCTCGAGCGGCCGGATGGTCACGCCGGCAACCTCTTTCCCCACGAGATCGGGATTGATGTCAAAAACTCCGATAAGACGGTACCCGTTGGTGTCCCGGTTGATAAAACTTGACACAGCGGTGCCGAGGCGGCCTGCACCGATGAGGACGGTGGGCAGAAGCTCACCATCGCCGAACAGCAGTTTGCTGATTTCGCTCAAAAGAACATCCACTTTGTAGCCGATGCCTTGCTGGCCAAACCCGCCAAAACAGTTGAAATCCTGCCGAACCTGACTGGCAGTTGTACCCATCATGCGGGCAAGTTCGCTCGATGAAATTTTATCCCGTCCTTCGGCCTGAAGGCTGGTCAGATACCGATAGTATTTGGGCAGCCGCTTGATGACCGGAAGGGAGGCTTTGTTTTGCACAGTTGACATGGTTTGATACTCCCGTTTCTTTGCACGCGATTTTGTCCGTCCCTGCCGCAAAGGAACCGGACAACTGCGTAAAATCCGTTACTTATTCAGCATTTTATCTTTACAGAGAAAAGTATAATCAATTTCAAGCGCATTGTCAAATTTTTATCTATGTTTTTCCGGCGCTGTTTCGTCACTCTGTCACTTTGCCAAAATAAAACGATTGTTTTTTGGATATAATGTCAGGGAAAACACAGGGGGGAGGAACAGGTATGCCGGAAAATGGAAAGAAGAAAAAACAGGATGCCGCAGAGATTGAACGGAGACGCTTGGAACACGACCTGATTACAGACAGCGGGATTCTTCCGGCCACAAAAGGCCGCCATGCAATCCACTGTCTTACCGTGATCGGCACGATTGAGGGACACACGCTTGCGCCGGATAACCAGAAAACGACCAAATACGAGCACGTAATTCCGCAGCTTGTTGATATTGAGGAGGACCCGGAGATTGAGGGGCTTCTTGTCATCCTCAACACGGTGGGCGGCGATGTGGAAGCAGGCCTTGCGCTGGCCGAACTGATTGCCGGGGTGAGCAAGCCCAGCGCAACGCTCGTGCTCGGCGGCGGACATTCTATCGGCATCCCGCTGGCTGTGTCGGCCCGCCGCAGTTTTATCGTGCCAACGGCTACCATGACTGTCCATCCGGTTCGTCATTCCGGCATGGTGCTGGGGGTCCCGCAGACCCTACGCTATTTTGAACAGATGCAGGAACGGATCGTCAGTTTCGTGTCGGGGCACTCCCATGTCAGTGCTGCACGATTTACCGAACTGATGCACAACACGGGGGAACTTGTGATGGATATGGGGACGGTGCTCAATGGGGAACAGGCTGTCGCAGAGGGACTTATCGACTCGCTGGGGAACCTCAGCGATGCACTGAACTTTCTGTACGGAGAAATTGAAAACGATGACAGGCGCAATTCTTCCCATTGAGAATCTTGCTCCTGCTATAGAAGAAAAAAGGTTTTACAAGACCGGATTTTCATGATACAATATTTCAATATGATATAAGGGGCCGTATGCCCCTGCTACATACATGGCTGTTTGATGCAGCCAAAAGGGTTAAGAAATCAGAGGGGTCACAGTCATGGCACAGTCTCGCTCCGGCAGCGCCGGAAAATCCGCAAAATCGAACAAAAATACATATCGCTCCTCCGGCACCGCAAAAAACAGCCGGAGCAGCAAGAGCAGTTCATCGAGCAAAAAGCGCAGCAGCTCTTCCGGCTCCGCAAGAAGCAGCGGGAAAAAAGTTTCCCGCCGGGAACAGCGCCGCGCTCAGCAGAAAAACCTGACCCGCAGTGTGGTGCTGGCCTGCATCGGCCTGTTTGTTATGGCACTGGTGCTGGTTCCGGGACAGAGCTTCTGGAATACGCTGCGCGGCTGGCTGTTCGGTGTGTTCGGAATCCTTACCTACCTGGTTGGGCCGCTTTTGATGTACCTGGCCTATCTGCTGGCTTCCGGCTACAGGGTTGGCAAGTTCGTGAGCAAAGTTTCGCTGATGGCCGTGCTGCTTGCCGGACTTCCCGTAGTGTTCTCGGACTTCCGGGTAGGGGAGACACCGCTTCAAACGGTTAAAATGCTCTTTGCATGGGGACAGCGCAAATTCTGGACCGGCGGCGTTTTGGGCGTTCCGGTCGGCGGCTCGCTGCTGGCAGTTTTCGGCCGCCCCGGGGCCAACATTGTGATGGTTCTTGTCATCCTTGCGGGCTTGATGGTGTTTTTTGCCGTAACACCCGTGGATGTGGTGCAGTTTATTTCCTATTATATTCAGAGCTTTAAGGAAAAACGCGCGGCCCGCGAGGAGGAAGAGACGGCCTACGATACGCCGCTCTTTGGCGAACAGGCTGAGGAGGAGTCACTGGAAAATCTTACCGGCACCCTGCCATCCGCCGCGCCTCAGGCAACCCACCGTCCGTTTGACGTAATGCCCTATCTTGAACAGGAAGAAGCCGCCCGCCGCAAGGCTGCCGCTCGTCAGGCACAGGAAAATGCAGGGACTGTTCCTATGTCGGGCGCGGCGCCGGCAGCATCGTCTGCCCCTGTGGCACCTGCCGCCGGCGGGCAGAGAGCGGACTTTGACGTGGACCTCGGTTTGGACGCTTCCCAACGTTCGCTGCAAAATGCGGTGGAACATGACCCCCTGCAAAAAATTGAGATTGGCCCCGGCGGGACTTTTGGCCTTGATCCGCTCGAACAGCTTAGCCACAAAAAACGCCCGGTGCCTGCCCCGGCCCCGGCACCTGCCCCGGAACCGCAGCCCGAAGAGCCGAACTTTGAACTTCACCTTGAACCGGAACCGGTCCAGCCTGAGCCTGAGAGCGAGGGCGAACTGGACGATCTCATTCGCCGCGCGGTGGAAGGCCGTATGCCCGGCAGCGATACGGCGGACCCTGGCCTGGCCGAGGAGGACTCCTTTGAGACCCCGCTCGTTATGGAGCCGGAACCGGCGCCTGCGCCCGCAGAATCGTTTGAGACAGATTTTGCGGTTCCGCTCACAACGCCTGCGGCGGCACAGACACCCGCTCAGCCTGCTGCTGCACCAATCCCGACTCTCGGCGGAAGTTTTGACACAGCAGAGGACTTTGACCCTGCCCGCGCTGCCTGGAATGCGGGTATTCCGGTATCTGACCTTCTGACCGGCCGTGCGGCTGTTCCTGTGCCCGCGCCCGCTCCGACTGTTTCCCGGCCTGCACCGGCACAGGAAAAAACTTCCGGCGTTCTTGAGGTGGATGATGAAGTCGGCAACTCCGCTCTGCCGCCGGTTTCCTCCCCGCCAAATGCCGCAAAAATGAGCGAGGAAGCCCGCGCCGCCTTTGCCGCACAGGCAGAACAGAAGGAAGTCCAGCCCTACTGCTATCCTTCTCTCAACCTGTTCAATGCCGCTTCGCCGGAGGATGAGTCCGGCGCAGCAAAAGAAATGAAGAAAAACGCTGATATCCTTGTCAATACGCTGGACAGTTTCGGCGTTAAAACACGAATCCTGGACATCTGCCGCGGCCCTTCCGTCACACGGTACGAACTTCAGCCTCAGGCGGGCATTAAGGTCAGCCGCATTACCAGCTTGGCTGATGATATTGCCCTGAATCTTGCCACGGCGGGCGTCCGTATTGAAGCGCCTATTCCCGGCAAACCTGCTGTAGGCATTGAGGTGCCCAACAAAATTCGCTCGACCGTCAGCATCCGCGGCGTCTTTGAGTCCCAGAACTACATCAATATGCGCAGCCCGCTTACCATGGCGCTGGGCAAGGACATCGCTGGAACGGCTCAGGTAGCGGACCTCTGCAAGATGCCCCACCTGCTGATTGCCGGCTCTACCGGCAGCGGTAAATCCGTGTGCGTCAACTCTATTATCATCAGTTTCCTGTTCCGCTCCTCGCCGGAGGATGTAAAGCTTATCCTTATCGACCCCAAGGTCGTGGAACTCGCCGAATATAACGGCATCCCGCATCTGCTCATGCCCGTTGTCACCGAGCCGCGCAAGGCGGCTGGTGCTCTCGGCGCAAGCGTGGCCGAGATGGAGCGCCGCTACAAGCTCTTTGCCGAGAACAACGTCCGTGACATCAAGAGCTACAACCGCCTTGCCAAGCAGAATCCCGGCATGGAACACCTTCCGTATATTGCCATCGTGATTGATGAGCTGGCCGATCTGATGATGGTGGCCGGCAAAGAGGTGGAAGACTATATCTGCCGCATTGCGCAGAAAGCCCGCGCGGCCGGTATTCATTTGATTGTGGCGACCCAGCGCCCCAGCGTGGATGTTATCACAGGTCTGATTAAGGCCAACATCCCCAGCCGAATTGCGTTTGCTGTGTCCAGTCAGGTGGACTCCCGCACGATTCTGGACTCCGGCGGTGCTGAAAAACTGCTGGGCAACGGCGATATGCTGTTCCTCCCTGTGGGCGCATCTAAGCCCATCCGCGTGCAGGGTACCTTTGTGACGGATGAGGAAATCAGCGCAGTGCTGAACTTCATCAAGTCCACTTCCAGCGCACAGTATGATGAGGAAATGATTGCCGAGATGGAACGCCGCGCCGTTGCGGAAAAGGGCGGCAAAAAGTCCGATTCCATGGATGACGGCGATGAAGGAGGCACACTTGACCCGATGTTTGAACAGGCCGTGGAGTGTGTAATTGATGCGGGCCAGGCATCCACCAGCCTTCTGCAGCGCCGCTGCAAACTGGGCTATGCCCGTGCGGCGCGCATTATGGACCAGATGGAACAGGAAAAAATCATTGGACCCTATGAAGGTGCAAAGCCCCGTGCCGTTCTGATTACACGTGCTCAGTGGCAGGAACGCAAGCTCGGAGGCCAGGATGATGCGTGACGGCCGCCGCGCATCCCATCGCGTCCGCCGCATCCTGATTGTGCTGGCCTTGGCCGCCGCTGCACTGCTCTGTTTTGCTGTGGAGTATTGCGGCGGACGAGGCGGGATCCCCACATGGGAAACGCTTTACGCAAAGGCCGGCCTTTCGGAACCTTCCGCTCGGCCCGCGCAGGGGACAACATCAGTGACCTTCCTTGATGTGGGCCAGGGCGACAGCGTCCTGATTCTGCACAACGGCTCCGCCTGCCTGATTGATGCAGGCCCTTATGAAGTACAGGACACCCTGCCGGATGACCTTCGAACGCTGGGGGTCGAGAAAATCGAATTGCTGGTAATGACGCATCCCCATGCGGACCATATCGGCGGAATGCCGGCAATTCTTGAAGAATTTGAGGTTAAAACACTGCTTCTTCCCGTCCTTGACGAGGAAGATTCACAGACCGGCCTGCTTGCCCGAACGCTTGATACCGCCCGCGAGCAGGGTACTGAACTGATCAGTGCACAGGATGACATGGAACTCTCCCTCGGGAGTGGAACAATCACGGTGTTAAGCACCGGACTCCTCCCTGAGGACGGGGACTCGAGTGAACTCGGGAACAACGGTTCTCTCTGCCTGCGGTTCAGCGCGGGAAATTTCAGTTTCCTTGATACGGGCGATGCCGAAAAGGACTCCGAGGCAGACTTGCTCGTACGCTATGGCCGTGAGCTGCGTTCCACTGTGTTCAAGGCAGGCCATCATGGCTCCTCCACATCCAATACGGAGGATTTCCTGCGTGCCGTATCGCCGGAACTTGTTGTAGCAAGCTGTGGGTTAAACAATGACTACGGCCACCCTCACCATGAGGTGGTGCAGCGGCTTGAAAACCTTGGCATCCCGCTTTGCCGCACCGATTTGGACGGCAGTGTCACCGTGACTGCCACGGAAAACGGATTTGTTGTTTCTGCCGCCCGGGCAAACGAGGAAACTCTTGCCCCTGCGGCGTAATCAAATGACAGGAGTGTAAACGAAATGCTGATTTCACAGATGTTCAAGCGCAAACCCTGCGTCTTTTCCATCGAATGTTTCCCGCCCAAACAGACGGCAAACTTCGACAAAATGAAGGACTCTTTGCGTGAGATGAGTCGGCTTTCACCCGATTTCATCAGCGTGACTTATGGCGCAGGCGGAAGTTCCGGCGGCGTCTCCACCGTAGAGGTGGCCAAATTTCTCAAGAATGAGCTGAATATTGAACCGCTTGCCCATATGCTCTGCATGGGCAGTGATAAACAGAAGGCTTCCGCACTGCTCAATGAACTCAGTGAGGCCGGTGTGCGCAACGTTCTTACACTGCGCGGCGACCGCACGCCGGCCCGCCCGGAGAGCAAGGATTTTGTCCACGCCAGTGATCTGGCCGCCTTTGTGTGGGAAAATCAGCCGGAGTTTGATATTCATGCGGCCTGCTACCCCGAAGGTCACCCCGAGGCACCCAGCCTTGCCGAGGATGTGAGAAACCTGCGCTATAAGCAGGAGGCAGGCGTCTCCCATCTTCTGACGCAGCTGTTCTTTGACAATATGCACTTTTACCGTTTCCTCAACCTGACCCGGCGGGCCGGGGTAACGCTGCCGGTCTCGGCGGGGGTTATGCCCATCGTGCGCCGCAGTCAGATTGAGCGCACGGTCGCACTCTCAAGCGCAAGCCTGCCTTCCGAGTTCACGCGGATGATTTCCCGCTATCAGGACGATCCCGAAAGCCTGTATCAGGCCGGCATCGAATACGCCGTCAAACAGATTCGTGACCTCATTGAGGGCGGCGCGGACGGTGTGCATCTCTATGCAATGAATGATGCCAAGGTGGCTGCCGCTGTATATGACGGTATCCGCGATTTGCTGTAAAAGGGGGCAGAGCGCCGCATGGAACTTGCTTATCCGGAACGGGACCTGACCGCTGAGGCGCTGCGCTATTTCGGCGCCGGCGGATGGCAGCCCGATGAAGGCTCTGCCCGCCTGATGGACCGCGCGGCACAGCAGTTGCGTGCCGCCGCCACGCCGCGCGGTGTCTGGCGGGAACTGCCGCTGACTGCGCTCGATTTGCAGAATGCCGGAACGGACCTTGCCCGGCATCTGCGCGGATGCGACCGCATGATGCTGATGGCGGTCACGCTCGGAAGCGGCGCGGATACGCTGATGCGGCGGCTGGAACTGACCGATATCGCGCTGGCCGCTGC
>JAQXGE010000081.1 GCA_029006135.1 Oscillospiraceae bacterium
CTCGTGCCGAAGATAGTTGGCTGGAAACGGCCTGTGAAAATAGGTAGATGCCGGCTTCTCTTTTTTATGGCCCGTTGGTCAAGCGGTTAAGACAGCGGCCTCTCACGCCGTTAACGTGGGTTCGATTCCCGCACGGGTCACCAAAAGGAAAGTCCAGATTTTACGAATGTAAGATCTGGACTTTTTCTTTTTACAGTAACTTTTTGAGTTTTTACTGGTCTATAGCCAAAACTTCCATTGATGTCACAGATATGGCTAAATGCAAAAGTAAAAACCCCGCAGAGCGGAAAAATACTCTGCGGGATATGAAGTCTTTATTTGTCTTAGTAGGTGAGGATGATGCCCTGATCCTGCGCATAAAAGCTGCACAGACCACTGCAGGGAACAATCTCCACCGGAGCGTTAGGCCATTTTGCGTGGATACCATGTTTCAACATTTCTGCACCGGCCTCATTGCTGCATTGACTGATAAGAACTTCGCGGCTGCCGTTATAACCGTCCTCGTCCATCTGTTCCAGAATTTTCGCAAGAACACGATTTTCGCCGCGCGTCTTAAAGAAAAAGTCAATTTTGCCATCCACGGTGCGGCATCCCAGCACGCGCATATTCAGACGCCCGGCGATAAAACCAACCACTCGGTTGACGCGTCCCGCCTTGGCGAGGTTCTCAAAGCTTGCCAGAGCAAACAAAATATGACTGCTTTCACTCCACTGTGTCAGTTCAGCGCAAATCGTGTCGAAATCTTTGCCCTCACCAATCAGTTTGTTGGCAAGCCGGGCGGCACCGGCCAATGCACCGGAACAACTAAGAGTGTCCAGTACAAAGATTCTTTTTTCGGGATGCTCCTCCAGCACCATCTGCCGTGCGGCCATGGCTGCGTTATAACTGCCAGAAAGGTTATGACTGATGGTCAATGCAATGGAGTCATCTGCCTGAAGAAAATAGGCCGCCCATTCCTCCGGACTCGGGCAGGCAGTGGAACTTCCGCCGTTGTAATCGGTCATGGCCTGAATCATCTGCTGCGTGTTGAGAGTAGGCAAATCCACATATTCCCGCTCGCCCACACGAATTTTGAAGGGCACAAGCGCAAACTGAACGCCCGGTGACAGAGGGGAAAGCTCCCGAATTTCACAGGAAGTGTCAGATACAATCATCCATGCCATAGTCAAACCTCCTGCACCCATAAACTATGGGCACAAAAATTAAAGATGTACGTTCAAATATAACTTTATTATATAATGATGCCGGGGAGGCAGTCAAGTCCACAGCACGTCTTTTTCTTGGAAGGCCCATTAGAAAATGAAATGTTAATTTTGCGGCTGCTCTTGCGTGAAGATGGGGCAACGCGGTATAATAGAACCGTAGCAATATGTTTTGAACGATGCTGTTGAATTCTTTAAGGAGTACCTGTCTGAATGTCTGATTATTACAACTATCGTAATAAAATCGAAAAAGAACGTCGCCGCCGCCGTGCAATCATTGCGCTGCTGTGTGTGGTGGCTTTGCTCTGCCTTGCAGCAGTTTTATACTGGTTTGTTTGGCGCAATAGAGAAACAACAACTCCGGAACCGGCCCCATTGGTTACGGCTACGCCTGAACAGGCAACACCAGAACAAACAGCGCCGACACCTACCGCGGCATCTGCACCCCAGCGGATTCTTCCTGCCATTGATAGCGCTGTTTGGGATACCTCTGAACCGGTTGAACAAACGATTGACTTTGAATACCTGAACACCGATTCCCGCATGGTTGCTGTGCCTGCTATGGGGCGCGTTTCGCGCAGTCATTTTGATACCGCAACGTTTTTGGGTGACAGTATTACAGAAGGCATGGAATGCTATGAGACGGGCTATCAGAATGCTCATGTGCTTGCCTATCGCGGTGCAGGACCGGACAGCGTGGTAAACAATGCAACGATGGAAGATAAGATTCGCAAAGTCAAGGAGCCCGCGTTTGACTCCTTGGTGGCCTCCCAGCCGGATGCAATCTATATTCTGTTTGGCACCAATACGATGGTGGTACAGAATAATGAGGACAAGTTTATCGCCTACTATGAACGGCTCATTGATATGATTCATGAGAGTATGCCCGGCGTGCCCGTCTATGTCCAGTCCATCCCGGGCGTACAGGAGTGGGTCAAAGACAGCAAGCCGGGACTTGAGAATGACCGGCTTCGTGTTGTCAACAACTTGCTGGCCAACATGACGCTTCGCAAGGGATGTTACTTTGTCAACATTGCCGAAATCTTGAATTACCCGGACGGCAGTCAGATTGACGAGTATTCGGCGAAGGATGGCATTCATCTGCAGCCGGTGGCCTATACCGCGTGGTGCGATTACCTGGCAACCCACACCGTTTGGGACCGCCGCAACAGCTATGAGGGCAGGAATCCGCTCTATATTCTGGGTACCTGATAATTTCAAAATTAATTTTAACAAATCAAAGCCGTCTGCCGACTCCGAATAATTAGGCAGACGGCTTTTTGTATAAATACACGAAGGGCATTGCGGAACTTATTTATGTGAATAGGGAAAACGGAAGATCGAAGAAGGCGGGCGATAAATACCATCAAACTAATAACCATGGGACTTCTCTTTTCAAATCAAGTGAACACATTTGCAGACAACTTTTGGCGATAATAAAATCATTTTTCGTCTAAAATTACAAGGAATCTACAAGCAATATGGCCAAATTACACAAATCGACAGGACAGCTTACGAAAATTTTAGCGCTTTATTACAGAAAGAACTTGAAATTCTAATTCAAAACAGTTAATATAGAGATAGTAGAAAATTATGGTTCCGAAAGCTCTGCAAAACTTAACAAAAGGCTGCTCGGCTTGCAGGGACCAGAGCATTACAAATCGGGAGCCAGGAACAAACCCGCTCATCGATTGTCACAAAAGGGGAGATCAAAAGGTGAAACAAACAAAACCAGCGGCGAAACCCTCTGATTTGCCGGTCTACCTGTTCCATCAGGGCAACAATTTTGAAGCATATCGCTATTTTGGTGCGCATCTGTGTGAACAGAACGGTGAGGCAGGCGCGGAGTTCCGTGTCTGGGCGCCACACGCCAAGGCGGTTTCTGTGGTAGGCGACTTCAACAGTTGGGTTCCTACCAGTCACCCGATGACAAAAGCATCGGAAGGCATCTGGGAACTGTTCATTCCAGGCATCAAACAGTATGATGTCTATAAATATTGCATAACAACGCCTTCGGATGAACTGCTCTATAAAGCCGATCCGTATGCGTTTCATACCGAGACCCGCCCGTCCAACGGCAGCAAGGTGTATGACATCGGCGGCTTTGCCTGGCATGATGCCGCCTGGGAGGAAGCGCAGAAAAAGACCGACATCATCAACGGACCGGTCAGTATCTATGAGATGCACGCCGGAAGCTGGAA
>JAQXGE010000082.1 GCA_029006135.1 Oscillospiraceae bacterium
ATCGGTGTGGCATCATCGCTGCGGCAGAAAAGCAGGGGGTCACTCTCGCTGAGCAGCGGCAGTGCCGAGAGGGCAGAACGCTGACTGCGCGCAATGTGATGCGGCACGCCGGTCGGGCTGCCCACCGCCCACCACAGTTCGATGGAAAAATATTTGTAGAGAATGCTGTTGGCCTTTTTTAAGATGGGGGTGAGCAATTCCTCAAGGCCTTCCCGGCTCTGCAGCGGGAACAGCACCGAAAAATGCCGCAGGTCCATGCCGGTCACCTGACAGGGCAGGTATTTGGGCAGAATGTCTGCCGCCATGCGGGTCACGCCGGTGCTCAAGGTCACCTGCTGTTCGGCGGTCAGTTCACGGTTGTGAATGTCCGCAATGGCAACCGCGTAGGCGGGGGCGTCCAGCGTCAGGCCCAGTTCGGCGGCACGGGCGCGGATCTCCTCATCGGTGGGGAAATCACCGCTGTAAAGCTGAATGAAAAACCGGTCACGGTAGCTTTCCAGCCCGCCGGGGGCTGTGCGGGTCGGCGTGCGCAGGGCGCGCTCCTTTTCCACAACGGCTTTGGCGCGGGCAAGCGCGGTGGTCAGGTTTTCCGCTGTGAGGTCAATCTTCACAAGGTAATCCACTGCGCCCACGCCCATGCTGCGGCGCACATAGTCAAATTCCTCAAAGCTGGTCAGCATGATGAACACCGGCAGAGCCCCGAACTGCTCCCGCGAACGGGCCGCCAGCTGAAGCCCGTCCAAAACCGGCATACGGATGTCGGTCACCACAATGTCGGGCAGAAGTTCCCCAATGCGCTCAAGGGCATCGCCTCCGTTGCGGGCGGTGCCGACCAGCTCATAGCCCAACTCGGCCCAGTTCAGCATACTCTGCATCCCGATGAGGACCAGCGGTTCGTCATCAACCAGAAGCACTCGTGTCATGGTCAGCCTCCTTCGGAAGTTCTTTCTCTGCGGCGCTGCGGCGGGGCAGCCGCACCGTAACGGTGGTGCCCTGGCCGGGTACGGACCGGATGGACAGGCCGTATTCCTCGCCAAAACTGTACTGCAGGCGTTTGTGGACGTTCCACATACCGACATGGCGGTACTTGGCGGCGGTCTCCTCCGGCCCCGGCTCAGAGAGCGCTTTGGCGGCCTGCTCGGCGGTCATGCCGACACCGTCATCGGTCAGCGCAATCAGCACATCGCCGTTTTCGCCGTCCAGCGTGACAGTCAGCGCAATGCTCCCGGCACAGCCTTTCGGCTCGATGCCGTGGAAGATGGCGTTTTCCACAAGCGGCTGGAGCGTGAAGCGGGGAATTAAGCAGTCCTGGCAGAGCCGCTCATCCTCAATGTAGGTCACATCCATTGTGATGGTGCCGCCGTAGCGGTACTGCTGAATCGTA
Organism: Oscillospiraceae bacterium; assembly: GCA_029006135.1. GTDB lineage: Bacteria > Bacillota > Clostridia > Oscillospirales > Ruminococcaceae > Gemmiger. The sequence goes on from JAQXGE010000082.1 coordinate 1,385, forward strand.
AAATAATCGTTGAGGAGCGCAAATTCATCCTGCAAAGGCACCAGACGTTCGTTGCCCTTGGAAACGCTCTTGAGCAGGCGGGATAAAGCGGTTGTCATCTCGGCGATGCCCGGCGCGTGCTGGATGGTGGCCATCCACTTGATGCTGTTGAGGGTATTATAAAGGAAATGGGGGTTAATCTGATTTTGCAGCATCCGGTATTCGAGATCCCGCTTGGTGCGCTCGTCCTCGAGCCGCTTTTCCATCAGGGCGGAAACGCTGACCGACAGGCGGTTGATGCCGCGGCCGATGTCGCCCATCTCATTGTTCCACTCAATCGCGGGGTTGGGGGTAAAGTCCCCCTCACTGATGCGCTCAAGCTGGTCCTGAATCGCCTGGACCGGTTTGGCAATCACGCCGCGCAGCAGATAGGCAAGCAGCATCCCCAGAACAAGGATGCCGAAGATACTGAAAATCATTGTGGTGGGCAGCGAGGGGAGAGTGTGCTGCAAATCATCAAGCGGGACGGTGCGCGCAAGATACAGCCCGCTGCTGCCGACAGGGTAGCCAAGAATCAGCTGGTCACTGTCCGCCAGCTCCCAGACCGTTGTGCGCGCGTCAAGAAGTTCGAGGGAGGAAGAACCCTGTACCTGGGTCAGTGCATCGTCGGGCAGTGCTTCCAGACCGGAATCAAGGATGTGCCAGGCGCGGCCGTTCATAATCCAGAAAAGGTCACTCTCCTCAAGAAGGCTCGAGGAACGCATGACATCCGTGATGAGGGAAGTGGAGACTGAAATATAGACCCAACCGGTTTGACCGTTCGGGCCGTCTATGGTGCGGGTGACGGGAATGTACTGAACCGTTCCGTATAAAAGCAGCGGGTCATTGACGACATCACACCAGGAATTGTGCCGCCCGCCCTCGGAGAGATAGGGCAGCTGCGGGATGTTTTCCGCCGTCAGAGCGCGGGACTGGCTCGTGATGGTGCCGAGCTGGAGAAGCCGGTCGCTGCCATTTGTGATGATGAACCGCTGCATATAGCGCGCGGTGCGCATCGAGGTGTATTTGTTGGAGGCGGTGTTGTAGACGCCGATGAGCAGGTCGCGCACATTGTAATTGTAGAGCATATAGTTGCGCAGCGTTGCGTTGGCGGTACACCAGTCGGCCAGACTGTCAATCTCGGAAACGGAACGGCTCAGATCGCCCGCAGCAACCTGAAGGGAATATTCCGCGCCCTGCACGACGGCCCGCCGGCTCTCTTTGCCTGCGGCGGCGAGGCTGGACGCGCTGACCACAATGGCGATGAGAAGGGCAAACACCATGGTCAGAACAATGACTTCAAGCTGGAGACTTTTCCGCGAACGCATGAACCGCAGCACTTCCTTTTCCGTCTGCGGATACAGACAGACACTATTTATATACATTATACAAAATATCCTGTATCAAAGCAAAGGAAAATGTGAAACTGATTGAAAAAATACATCTTTCTTGAAATAATACAGGTTTTGCCGGACAAGGACTCGAAAAATTGCAGATTCCCCCCATAAAATTCCATTCGATTCGACAGACAAATCCCGTATAATAAAACCGTCAAAGGGACCGGGGGACCGAACCGGCCCCAAAATAAAGGAGGAAAACAACTATGAAAAAGGCACTTGCCCTGACCATGGCCGCTGCTATGGCCCTGTCTCTGGCCGCCTGCGGCGGTTCCGAGTCTGCGTCTTCTGCAGCGGACTCCACTGCAAGCAGCGCAGCTTCCGCCGAAAGCACTGCTGAGGGAGCAGGCGATGAGAAAGTCACCCTGAACTGGGCGGTCTGGGACCTCGAGTCCACCGCTTACTGGAAGGCGATGGCGGACGGCTACATGGCCGCCAACCCCAACGTCACCATTGAGATGACCGACCTCGGCTCCACCGATTACATGACCCAGCTGGCCACTCAGCTGGCCGGCGGCAACGGCGAGCTGGATATTCTGACCATCAAGGATATCCCCGGCTACTCCAACCTCATCAACCTGGGTATGCTCGAGCCGATGAACGATGTTCTCGAGCGCGACACTGCTGACTTCGGCGGCGTTATCGAGCAGCTGACCGCTGATGACGGCAACTTCTACGCCGTTCCGTTCCGCTCCGACTTCTGGGTTGTCTACTACAACAAGGATATCTTCGATGAGGCCGGCATCGCCTACCCCACCAACGATATGTCCTTCTCCGAGTATGACGCACTGGCCCGCGAAGTTCATGAAAAGACCGGCCTGTACGGCTGCCACTATCACACCTGGCGTTCTGCCGTCTCCCTGTTCGGCATCCTGGACGGCGAGCACACCATCGTTGACGGCAACTATGACTTCCTGAAGCCTTACTACGAGACCATCCTGGCTGAGCAGGCTGACGGCGTCTGCGCCGACTACGGCGAACTCAAGACCAGCGGCCTGCACTACTCCGCCGCCTTCGAGAACGGCCAGTCCGCCATGGTCAACATGGGCAGCTGGTTCATCGCCACCCTGCAGAAGTACAATGCTGAGGCTGCCTCCAACGGTGTTGATCCCGTCAACTGGGGCATCGTCAAGTATCCTCATCCCGATGGAGTCGCTGCCGGCACCACGCTGGGCACCGTCACCTCTCTGGGTGTGAACGTCAACTCCGAGAACAAGGAAGCCGCCGAGGATTTCATCAACTGGTGTGTCTCTGACGAGGGCGCTGCTGCCATCGCCGCCACCGGTACCTTCCCCGCTGTTTCCTCCGACAGCATCAATGACATCATTGCCGCTACCGAAGGCTTCCCCGAGGATGAGGCTTCCAAGGAAGCTCTGACCACCGCCGCCGTCTACCTCGAAATGCCGCTGTCCGACAAGGCTTCCGACATCGAGCAGGTCCTGAACACCGAGCATGACGCCATCATGACCGGCGCCGAGACCGTTGACGAGGGCATTGCCAACATGAACGAGCAGGTCGGCGCCATCCTGAACGGCTGATTCTGAATACCGACCGCACAAGCATCACGGGGCGGGCGAGAACGCCCGCCCCGTTTGTATTGGCTTTTTAAGAGGAGGGTATCATCATGGCTGAATCCGTCACCACGGCGGCCCCGAAAGCCGGAAAGAGAAAAGGTCTGAAAAAGGGCACGCGGGACAATCTGATTGCCTACAGCTTCATTGCGCCCAACTTCATCGGTTTCTGCATCTTTACGCTGGTCCCCATGTTCTTCGCCATCTGCCTGGCGTTCTGCAGCTGGGACGGCGTGCATCCGGTGGAATTTATTGGCCTTGCAAACTTTAAGGAACTCCTGACGGACAGAACCTTCAAGGCGGCGTTCGTCAATACCATCGTCTACACGCTCGGCACCGTACCGCTCACGCTGGTCTGCAGCCTGGGTCTGGCCGTTCTGCTCAACCAGAACGTCAAGTGCCGCAATTTCTTCCGCACGGTTTCCTTCTTCCCGTATGTGGCTTCCCTCGTTGCGGTTGCCGCTGTGTGGAACATGATTTTCTCCCCCTCGATGGGCCCCGTCAACCAGATTCTTGCCAGCCTCGGCGTCGAGAACCTGCCCCGCTGGGCCGCCGGCAAGGACACCGCCATGATTACCGTTATCATGTTCAGCGTCTGGAAGAACATGGGCTACTACATGGTCATCTACCTTGCAGGCCTTCAGGGCACCAACCTTGAGCTCAACGAGGCCGCCGAGCTGGACGGCGCCAACAAATGGCAGATTTTCTGGCACGTCACGCTGCCTCAGCTGCGCCCCACGACCTTCTTTGTCATCATCATGCTGACGATCAACTCCTTCAAGGTGTATGACCAGATGTACATGATTACCCAGGGCGGCCCGGGCAACGCAACCATGACGCTCGTGTACGACATTTACAACATCGCGTTCGTCAACACACCGCGCTACGGCTACGCAAGCGCCGTCTCGATGGTGCTGTTCGTGATGGTCCTCATCGTCACAATCATCCAGTTCCGCGGCTCTGCCGCCAACGATTAAGGGAAAGGAGGAACGTATTATGGCACAGACACTGGCTGTTAAATCTCATTCCGCCAAGCGTCAGCATCAGATTACGATGTTTTTCATCTACGCATTGCTGATTGTTGTTGCTTTGCTGATGCTCGTTCCTTTTGTGTGGATGCTTTCCGCCTCCCTCAAGATGAACAAGGACGTTTTCGCCTTCCCGATTGAGTGGATTCCTTCCAACCCCCGCTGGCGCAACTATCAGGATATCTGGACCAAGATTCCCCTTTTGACCTTCATCAAGAACACCGCCAAGCTGACCATTATCGTCACGCTGCTCCAGCTGTTCACCTCGAGCTTTGCGGCCTATGCGTTCGCCAAGCTGAACTTCAAGGGAAAAAAGGTGCTGTTCCTTGGCTACATCGCCACCATCGCAGTGCCCTGGCAGGCCTACATGGTGCCTCAGTTCATGATGATGCGCTCCTGGGGGCTCAACAACACGCACCTGGCCATCATCTGCCTGCAGGCGTTCAGCGCGTTCGGTGTCTTTATGATGAAGCAGTTCTATGAGGGCGTGCCGAGCGAACTGTGTGAGGCGGCGCGAATTGATGGGCTTTCCGAGTACGGCATCTGGTTCCGCATCATGCTGCCGCTCTCCAAGCCCGCACTGTCCACGCTGACCATCTTCACCTTCGTCAACACCTGGAACGACTTCCTTGGACCCCTGATCTACCTCACCAAGACCGAACTCAAGACCATCCAGATTGGCCTGCGTATGTTCATCAGCCAGTATTCCGCCGAGTACGGCCTGATTATGGCGGCCTCGGTCGTGGCACTGATTCCGGTGCTCATCGTGTTCCTGGCACTGCAGAAATATTTTGTGCAGGGCGTTGCATCCGCCGGCCTCAAGGGGTAAAATACCCTTGAGAGGAACCCTCCTCAAAACCCCCAATTGAAATGTACTCCAGGCGGGGCACAAGGCATCCAAGCCCTGTGCTCCGCCGTTTGTTTTGCGGAAAAGGAAGATGACTATGAACTTTACCTCCTCCCTCCCTATACTGACCGATTCCGAGGCCGCCGCGGCGCTTGACCGTGCTGTGGAACAGGTCCGCATGAACCTGCCGCTTTATACCGACCACTGCCAGAACCATTCGAGCGTTGACGGTATTTACCCGGCCTGTGAGAACAACCAGTGGACCTGCGGGTTCTGGCCCGGGGAAATCTGGCTGTCCTTTGAACGCACCGGGGATGAAGCCTTCCGTGCCGCCGCCGAGGTGCTGGTGCAGAGCTTTGCCGACCGTATTGACCGCAAGATTGAGGTGGACCATCACGATATGGGCTTCCTCTATACGCCCTCCTGCGTGGCGGCGTACAAGCTGACCGGCAGCCTCACTGCGCGCGATGCTGCCATCAAGGCCGCCGACCAGCTGATCAGCCGTTTCCAGCCAAAAGGCCAGTTCATTCAGGCGTGGGGCGAGATGGGCGCGCCGGAAAACTACCGCTACATCATTGACTGCCTGCTCAATCTGCCGCTGCTCTACTGGGCAAGCGAGGTGACGGGCGATGAGAAATATGCCGACATTGCCCACCGCCATATCACAACCTGCCTGTCGAACTCTTTCCGGCCGGACGGCTCGACCTACCACACCTTCTTTATGAACCCCGACGGTACGCCGAGCCACGGCGCGACCTGCCAGGGGTATAAAGATGACAGTTTCTGGGCACGCGGTCAGGCGTGGGGTGTCTACGGCAGCATCCTGAGCTACCGCTACACCCGCAACCCCGAATATCTTGACACGTTCCGCCGTGCGCTGGACTTTTACCTCACCCGCCTGCCGGAGGACCTTGTGCCCTACTGGGATATGATTTTTACCACCGGCACTGAGGAACCGCGGGATTCCTCCTCGGCGGCCATCGTGGCCTGCGGCCTGCTTGAAGCGGCCAAATACCTGGACGGCGAGGAAGCACAGCGCTGCCGCACCCTTGCGCGGCAGATGATGGGCAGCCTTGTCAATCACTACGCCGTGACGGAGCGCCGCCCCGGTGCAGGGCAGATTGCCCACGGTACTTACAGCAAAAAAAGCCCCTACAATACCTGTACCCCCGAGGGCGTGGATGAATGTACAAGCTGGGGCGATTACTTCTACATGGAGGCACTGACACGCCTCACAAAAGATTGGGAACTTTATTGGTAAAAAATACGAAAGGAAGCGGCTGTATGCTTTATCCTCAGAAAAATGATGCGCGATTCTGCGTGGAACTGGACGGACTTTGGGATTTCTGTCTCTCTCATGACCTTTCCGGTGCGGACATTGACCCTGCCGCGCCGCTGCCTTCCCCCCGCCTGATGGCTGTGCCCGGCAGCTACAACGACCAGGGCGAGGACAAGGAACTGCGGGACCACTACGGCTGGGCGTACTACCAGCGCCGCATTGAGGTGCCCCGGATGTTTGACGCCTGCCGTCTGGTGCTTCGCTTCGGCGCGGTGACCCACAAGGCAAAAGTCTGGCTGAACGGGGAACTGATTGCCGAACACAAGGGCGGGTTCCTGCCCTTTGAGGCGGATGTGACGGGCAAACTCCGTCCCGGAACCGCCGCCCTGCTCACGGTCGCCTGTGACAACCGGGTGGACCATTCCACACTGCCGGTCGGCAACGAACCGGGTCAGATTGCCTTCTTCGGCAGCGACAATGCGGGCATCCCCAGTGTTGAACACGCCAAGGCGTCCGCCGCCCCGCAGAACCGCCCCAACTTTGATTTCTTCAACTATGCGGGCATCCACCGCCCCGTCTGGCTCTGCGCATTGCCGCAGAACTTCATCCGGGACATTGCCCTTGTGCCGCACAATGACGGCACGGTGGACTACCGGGTTCTGACGGAAGGTGATGGCGCCGTCGCGGTGCAGATTCTTGACCCCGACGGCCGCGTGGCCGCGCAGGGGGAAGGCACACAAGGTTCCCTCAAAGTTGAGGCGCCCCGCCTTTGGGAGCCGTGGCCCGGCAAACCGTGGCTCTACACCGCACGCGTGCGGTTCGGTGAGGACCGCTATGACCAGACGTTCGGCTTCCGGGAGGTTCGGGTGGACGGCGTGCGCCTGCTTCTCAACGGCAAGCCGCTCTATCTCAAGGGCTTCGGCAAGCACGAGGATTCCGCGTTCCACGGCCGCGGGCTGGACAGCTGCCTGAACGTCAAGGATGCCGGGCTGATCCACTGGATCGGCGCAAACGCCGTGCGCACGAGCCATTATCCGTACAGTGAGGAATTTTATGACCTGTGCGACCGGGAGGGCATCCTCGTCATTGACGAGACCCCCGCCGTGGGCATCGGCGCGGGCGCGGAGCAGGACCCCTACAAGACCTTCCCGATTGGGGAGCATCACCGTGAGGTCCTGACCGATATGATTGACCGCGATAAAAACCACCCCTGCGTCATCATGTGGAGCCTTGGCAACGAGCCGGATTTGGAGCATTTCCCGCAGAGCGCCTATGACTACTGGCACCCGCTCTATGAACTGGCGCACGAACTGGACCCGCAGGACCGCCCTGTGACGCTGGTCTGCTGTCAGAACGATTACACCAAAGATATCACGACCCGCACGATGGATGTGGTCAGCCTCAACCGCTATTACGGCTGGTACAATCTCTCCGGTGACTTGGACGCAGCCTGCATGGCGTGGAACGAGGAACTGGATTTCTGGGCGCAGCAGGGCAAGCCCGTTCTCTTTACCGAGTACGGCGCTGACACGGTGGAAGGCCTGCATGACACCCGCGCCGGAATGTTCAGCGAGGAATACCAGGCGGAGTATTTTGAGCGGCTGAACGCCGTGATTGACCGCCGTCCCTTCTTTATCGGGGAACTGGTCTGGAACTTTGCAGACTTTGCGACCATTCAGGGTCCCATGCGTGTGGGCGGCAACCGCAAGGGCATCTTCACACGGGACCGCCGGCCCAAACTGGCGGCCCACGTTCTGCGCCGGCGCTGGACGGCCATCCCCAATGTGGATTACAAGGACGGAACGGATAAACAGGAGACCGGGAAATGAAACTTCAAAACCGTGCGGACTTTGAAGCGCTGATGCTGCGCATCCTCGACCCGCTCAAGCCGCTCTATTCGCCCGGCGGCGCACTGCTTCCCCTCGGTCAGACCGGAACGACCTACCCGCGCCGCACGATTGAGATGGAAGGGTTCTCCCGCCCGCTCTGGGCGCTTGCCCCTTACTGGATGGGCGGCGGCAGGGCTGAGGACTTTGCGCAGATTTACCGCCGCGGCCTTGCCGCCGGCACCAACCCCGAAAATGCCGAATACTGGGGTGACCCGCAGGACTGCGATCAGCTTTTTGTCGAGATGGCGGCCATTGCGGCGGCCATTCTGGAAGTGCCCGGCACAATCTGGGACCCCTTGTCCGACAGTGAAAAACAGAATCTTTCCCGCTGGCTGGATACCATCAACCACCATTCGCTGCCCCACTGCAACTGGCTGTTCTTCCGCATCCTTGTCAATCTGGCGCTGGACTCGGTCGGGATGCCCTGCGACCTTGCGCTGATGGAACAGGACCTTGACGAGGTGGATTCCTGGTATGTCGGCAGCGGCTGGTATACCGATGGCACGCCGAATATTAAGCCGCAGCGCGACTATTATATTCCCTGGGCCATCCAGTATTACGGTGTACTGTACAGCGTGTTTGCCGCCGAGCGCGACCCCGAGCGCGCAGAGGTGTTCCGGGAGCGCGCCATGGCGTTCGGCAAGGAGTTTGCTTTCTGGTTTGACGAGAACGGCGCGGCGCTGCCCTACGGGCGCAGTCTCGGCTACCGGTTCGGTCAGTGCGCGTTTTATTCCGCCTGCGTGTTCGCCGGGCTGGAACCGCTGCCGCTGCCCGTTATGAAGGGCATTATTGTGCGCAACCTGCAATGGTGGTGCGAAAAGCCCATCTTTGACCGCGATGGTGTGCTGACCATCGGCTATACCTATCCGCAGCTCTATATGAGTGAGCAGTACAATTCCCCGGGCAGTCCCTACTGGGGCATGAAAACCTTCCTCGTCATAGCCCTGCCCGAAACGCATCCCTTCTGGTCGGCGCCCGCCGCGCCGCTGCCCGCCATGCCTGCTGTCTATGCGATGAAAAACGCCGATTTGCTGATGCAGCGCCTGCCGGACGGTCAGGTGAACGCCTACGCCCCGGCGGAGGTCGAAAAGAACGAGCACGGCCAGTTTGCCGAAAAGTACGCAAAGTTTGTCTACAATACGCGGTTCGGATTTTCCGCAAGCCGCAGCTATGCCGCACTCGAACAGGCCGCGCCGGACAGTATGCTGGCCTTTGTGCTGGGCGGGCAGGTTTTTGTGCGCCGCCGCAGCGAGAGTTTTACCCTGCTTGAGGACCGGCTCATCAGCCGATGGTCGCCCTTTATGGGCATCACGGTCGTGACCGAACTGATTCCCACAGCAAAGGGGCATCTTCGCCGCCACCGGGTTGAGAGCGCCTATGACTGCGCGGCCTGGGACTGCGGTTTTGCGGTGCCTAAGTTCCGGGAAGGCTTTGCCGTAAAGACCGAGGGCGGCCGCGCCGAGGCCCGCAACGCCGCACAGTGCTGTACCGTTACGGGAAAAAGCGGGGAGGGCGTCATCATCGGCGCATGGCCGAACACCAGCCTGTATGACCCCAACACCGTCATCCCGGCGGTCAAATATGCCATCCCGGCCGGCGTCACCGAACTGGAAACTTTGGTGGAGAGCGAAGCGGATGAATAAACCCGCTCAAAACCGTTCAGGCAGACCGGGCAAAGTTCCCGGTCTGCCGATTTTTACGAAGAATCAAACAAAAGGAGAGAAGTTCCATGCTTCAGCCCAGTCTTTCCTGGCTGACCGACCCGACCGTGTTTGCTGTCGGGCGGCTCGATGCCCATTCGGACCACGTCTGTTATTCAAGCGCCGCCGAGGCCGCCGCAGGCAAAACCAGCCTGCGCCAGAGCCTTGATGGGGAGTGGCGGTTTGCCTGGAGCCCTTGCCCAGGCTGCCGCCCCGCCGAATTCTGGCGCGAGGATGCCGACCTGACCGGCTTTGGCACCATCCGGGTGCCGGGCCATATCGAGATGCAGGGCTGCGGCGATATTCAGTACACGAACACCCTCTACCCCTGGGACGGCCGCGCGGAACTGCGCCCGCCGCAGGTGGATTGGGACGATGACCCCGTGGGCAGCTATGTCTGTGAGTTTGACCTTAACGAAGCGCTCCGCGGCAAGCGGGTCTGCGTGAGCTTTGAAGGCGTGGAGCAGGCGTTCTATCTGTGGTGCAACGGCAGTTTTGTCGGCTATGCGGAGGACAGTTTTACCCCCTCGGACTTTGATTTGACCCCGTTTTTGCGGGATACCGGCAACCGCCTGTGCGTGGAAGTCTACAAGCGCAGTTCGGCCGCCTGGATTGAGGACCAGGATTTTTTCCGGTTCTCCGGCATTTTCCGCTCGGTGTTCCTCTACGCCAAACCGGCGGTGCATCTTGAGGACCTCTGGCTCCGCGCCGGGCTGCTCCCGGACAACTCGACCGGAACACTCGCCCCGCGCCTGCGCCTGAGCGGTGAGACGGACGGCGCCGCGGTGCGCTGCACCGTCACCGACCGCCTTGGCAATACACTATATGAGGGACCCGTGCAGGAGGGGACGACCATCACACTGCCGGGCATCCGCCCCTGGAGCCACAAGGACCCGGTGCTCTACCGCGTGACCTTCACCCTCACCGATGCCGCCGGCACCGTGCAGGAGGTTGTCCCTTATGAGACGGGCTTCCGCCGGTTTGAACTCCTTGACGGCGTGATGTGCCTCAACGGCGAGCGGGTGGTGTTCTGCGGCGTCAACCGTCATGAGTGGAATGCGGGGGCGGGCCGCGCCGTGACCGAACAGGATATGCGCGATGCAATGACGGTTTTCCGCAAAAACAACATCAACGCGGTACGCACCTGCCATTACCCTGACCAGACGCTGTGGTATCATCTGTGCGATGAAAACGGTATCTACATGATTGACGAGGCAAACCTCGAGAGCCACGGTTCCTGGCAGAAACTCGGCGCCGTGGAACCGTCCTGGAATGTGCCGGGCAGTCTGCCCGAATGGAAGGACTGCGTGGTGGACCGCGCGCGCTCGATGTTTGAGCGCGATAAAAACCACACGGCTGTTTTGTTCTGGTCCTGCGGCAACGAGAGTTACGCGGGGGAGGACATCCTTGCCATGAGCCGGTTCTTCCACGAACAGGACCCCAGCCGTCTGGTGCACTATGAGGGCGCAGTCCACAACCGGCAGTTTGATGCCATCAGCGATGTCGAGAGCCGGATGTACGCAAAACCCGAGGAAATCCGGGCGTACCTTGAAAGCAAACCCGCTAAACCCTTCCTGCTCTGTGAGTATATGCACGATATGGGCAATTCGCTCGGCGGTATGGAAAGCTATATCCGCCTGACCGAGGAATATCCGCAGGCGCAGGGCGGGTTTATCTGGGACTATATGGATCAGGCGCTCTGGCGCACCGATGCCTGCGGCCGGCGTGTGCTGGGTTACGGCGGGGACTTCGGCGACCGCACGACCGACTACAATTTCAGCGGCAACGGCATTGTCTATGCGGACGGAACCGAGAAACCCGCCATGCAGGAGGTTCGCTACTGGTATTCCGATGCCGCGGCCCGAGCGGCACAGGACGAACACAACCGCCGCGCCGCCGCACAGCAGGACGAAAAACTGGCCCGCGAATGGGCACAGCGCCCTGAAAGCCCTCTCACCGTCACAAAAGGGGACGGCAATCTGGGGGTGCGGGGCAGCGGGTTCAGCGTTCTGTTCTCGGTCAGCGAGGGCGGACCGATTTCGCTGCGCGTGAACGGTGCCGAATGGCTGCGCCGCGCGCCGCGCCCTGCGTTCTGGCGCGCTTCGACCGACAATGACCGCGGCTGCGGCTTCCCGCTGCGCAGTGCCGCCTGGCTTGCGGCGGATGCCTTCCCGCGGTATCTCGGCATGGAAGTGCTGCGCGCCGCGCCGGACGGCGTGAGCGTGCAATACCGCTTTGGGGCCGATGCGGTCCCGGGCATCACGGCGGAACTGACCTACACGGTGGAGCCGCGCGGTGCACTGCTTGTGGAAGCGGTTTACCACGGCGCGCCCGGTGCGCCGGAACTGCCAGTGTTCGGCGTCAAGTTCACAACACCTGCGCCGGTCAGCCGGGTGCGCTGGACGGGACTTTCGGGCGAGACTTACCCTGACCGGTACAAGGGCGGCGTTTTTGGCTGTCATACTGAGGTCCCCCATGTGGAGCCGCACCTCGTCCCGCAGACCTGCGGCCTGCACTGGCAGACCCGCCGCGCGGTGCTGGAACGCCGCGATACGGCGGAAAAGCTGACGGCATCCCTCGAACTCACGGCGGCAAACGAGCCGTTCGCCTTCAGTGCTCTGCCCAACACCGAGCAGGAACTGGAAGCCGCCCTGCATCTTGAGGAACTGCCCCGCAACGGCTATACCGCCGTGACGGTGCTCGGCGCCTCGCGCGGCGTCGGCGGAATCGACAGCTGGGGCACCGATGTGGAACCCGCTTACCGCCTTGACGGCGCATCCGACTACCGCGCCGCCTTCCGCATCATGCTGCGGTAAATATAACGCTGTAACTGTAAAAATTGCCCCAGGCTCCTCCCATTTAAGGAAAAGCCGGGGGCATTTTGTATACAGCGTCACCAGATGGCATCATCGGTGGGATGCTCCTTGATAAGGCCCAGATGGTAGGCGGAAATCAGCTCGTGCAGGTCATTCACCTGTGTGCGCAGGGCCGCGCCCTCGTCCGTGTCCTCCACAAGGACGCGGTCGGTGTGGAGGTCATCGACAACATCCACGCGGGAGAGAATGTCCATGTTGTTCCACACAGCCTTTTGCGTGCTTTCAAACGGCTGGTGGGTGCGCAGGCTCATGCCGTGGCTCGAATACACCAGCGTGTAGCCCGCAATGCCGGTCTTTTCATGGTAGGCACGGCAGAACCCGCCGTCAATGACGAGCAGCCGCCCGCCGCCCTTGATGGGGCTTTCGCCGGCTTTCTGCCGCACCGGGACGTGGCCGTTGACGATATGACAGCTGCCCGACAGGCCAAACTCCGCTAAGATGCGGCGGCAGGTCTCCTCATCGTTGTACCAGGTGTAATAAGGGTCCTTGATTTCCCGGTGGGTGGATTCATCGGCAATGTAGATGCGCTCAAAGGTGGTCATGGCGCTGCGCCCGAACAGCGGGGACAGCCTGCCGCACCACAGATACCACAGAAAATCCTGCCCGCTCTGACGCTCTGCGGAGCCTTCCGGGGCAAAGTAGCCGCGCCGCGCACGGCGGTCACAGTAGTCAAGCAGCGCGCGGCCGCTTAAGGTCTGGCCTTCAAACGTCTCAGCGGCAAACTGGCCGTCCGGCGTCATGGGAACGGCGCCATGGAACAAAAGACAGCCGTTTTCAATGTGGTAGACGCCGCCTTTAGCGTAGAGGAACTGAACGTGCTTTTGGAGCTTTTCACTGTGTCGGAAGGAGGCGACCAGCCTCGTCAGCACAAATTCCTCATCCGGGCTGAGCCGGTCGGGGTGTGCGGGGTCCACCGTGGGGAAGGAGGTGTCCCGCAGAGGATAGACCTTGCCGCCAATGGTGACGGTTCCCGCCGAATAGTCGATATGACGAAGGAAATCCCGCCCCTGCATCTTGAAATCCGGGTTGCGGTCAATGACGGCACATTCCAGCTTGAGCATCATGATTGTGATGGCCTTGTGCATCACGGCACAGCGATGGAGCATCCCCTCGGTGTATGGTCCGCGGGATTCATCGGTGTGGGGCATCCAGAGGGTCAAATCGTCATTGCCGTAATACTGTTCCGCCATGCGCAGCAGATGGCGCAGATTGATGCCGTAAAAATCCTCAATCATGCCATGGTTGTGGTAGGCCAGCGTTGTTTTGAGGACAGTGCAGCAGCAAAGCGGGCTGCCGGATGCCGCGCCCATCCAGACAACATCATGGTTGCCCCACTGAAAATCCACATTGTGGTGGCGCATCAGACGGTCAAGAATCAGATCGGGGCGCGGGCCGCGGTCAAACAGGTCGCCGATAATATGCAGCTTGTCCACCGAAAGGCGCTTGACCAGCTCGCACAGCCGGATGATAAAGGTGTCGGCCTGGCCGTTGGCGATAATGCTGCCCACGATTTGGCCGTAATAGAGGGTCTTATTGTGGTCCTCAAAGTGCGCGTGCAGAAGCTCGTCAATGATATGTCCGCAGCTTTTGGGCAGACATTTGCGCACATACTCGCGGGTGTGCTTGCTGGAAACCAGCCGGCAGACATCAATGAGCTGCAAAAGTGTGTCCCGGTACCAGCGCTCGAGCCCGGCGGAAGTCTTGAACCGGCGCTTGATGAGCGGCAGTTTCTGGGTCGGGTAGTAGATGAGGGTGGACAGCTCAATGCGCACTTCCTCGGGAACGTTGGCGGACAGAACTGTGTCCACCTTTTCCCGAATGACGCCGGACGCAGAGTTGAGGATGTGGATGAACGCCTCGTCCTCACCGTGCAGGTCGCTGACGTAATGTTCGGTGCCCTTTGGCAGCTTGGCCACGGCTTCAAGCCGGATGATCTCGCTGGCCGCAGCCCCCTGCGTGGGAAAATCCCGCGCAAGGAGCGTTAAATATTTCAGGTTGCTTTTGACCTCTGCAATAGGTCCATCCATGGAAAACGCCTCCTTCCGGAAAGGATTTTAAATAAAATTTAATCAAGAGACTATTTTCATCACATCCGCTGCCGCAGGCGTTACTCTTTTGTGACCAAAAGAGTAACCAGAAAAGTCTCGCTGTTCCGACGCAGCGATTCCCGGCCAGGGGGACCAGTCCCCCTGGACCCCCAAAGAGGTATGAAAATTTAAAAATTCACCCCAAAGACTACAACCGGACAGTCTTTGGGACGAATTTTCAAATTTTCGATTTAACTCCGCCCCGCCTCGGCGGGACGGGGCCTGCCGAGAGATAAACGTACCATAATACATTTTGAATGGATGTTGGGAATTGTGATAAGGATTTTCGGAACAGAAACCCTATGCCGTCCCGCAGCGGGAGGACTCTGTCAATATTGTACCCCCGCCCCGCAAAAGCCGTCAATGGCTAAATGCACAGAAAAAGCCTGCACAATTCAGGCAGATTTCCAAATCACTGGATAGACAAACTGCAGAAGAAATTAAAATTCGGCTTCACTTCACCCCCCACAAAATTGCACATACCCAAAACAAATGTTAAACCCTCCACCCGCCGCCACTTGCAAAGTGCGCAAACTGTGGTATTCTTAAAGGAACAGCGCATTTACAGTGTGCGCAATGGGGAGGAGAAATCATGAATCAACTGTTGGATATGTACCTGACCTTTGCCAAGGTCGGGGCCATGACCTTCGGCGGCGGCTATGCGATGCTGCCGATTCTTCAGCGCGAAGTGGTAGAAAACAAACACTGGGCGACTGAGGAGGAAATTGCTGACTATTTTGCTATCGGTCAGTGCACCCCCGGTGTTATCGCGGTCAACACCGCCACCTTTATTGGGAAAAAATACGCCGGGAACATCGGCGGCATCATCACAACGCTGGGCGTTGTCACGCCTTCCATCATCATTATTACGCTGCTGGCGGGACTGATTTCCAACTTTGCCGAACTGGCGGTGGTCAAAAGTGCCTTTGCGGGAATTCGCGTCTGTGTTTGCGTGCTGATTCTCAATTCGGTGCTGAAACTCTGGAAATCCGCCGTCAAAGACCGCCTGACACTCGCTGTTTTTATTGCGGTGCTGCTCTGTTCTGTGCTGTTTGACTGGTCTCCGGTCGTCTTTGTGCTGGCGGCGGGCCTGCTCGGCGTTGGTCTTGTGCTGGTGGATGCACGGAAGGAGGGCAAACAATGATTCTGATTCGGCTGTTTTACGAGTTCTTCAAGACCGGTCTGTTCGCCATCGGCGGCGGACTGGCGACCCTGCCTTTCCTCTCCGCTCTGGCGGACAAAACCGGCTGGTATACCCAGTCGCAGCTGATGGATATGCTCGCCGTGTC
Source organism: Oscillospiraceae bacterium (assembly GCA_029006135.1). Lineage (GTDB taxonomy): Bacteria > Bacillota > Clostridia > Oscillospirales > Ruminococcaceae > Gemmiger. Next base: position 17,366 of record JAQXGE010000082.1, read on the forward strand.
GGAGTCCACGCCCGGGCCTATCGGCGTCAACACCGCGACCTATGTGGGCTTTACGGTGGCCGGTCTGCCGGGTGCCATTGTCGCAACGCTCGGACTGGTCTGCCCGTCCATTATCATTATTCTGATTGTAGCGACCATCCTCAACTCCTTCCGGCACAACAAATATGTGGAGTCGGTATTCCGCTGCCTGCGCCCTGCTTCGGTGGCGCTCATTGCGGCGGCGGGCCTGAGCGTTGTGCTCGAGACGTTCACCCCGGTTCCCGGCGTTGGGTTTAACTGGATTGGCCTTGTGCTGGCCGTTGTTTTGTTCGTCCTGACAAACTATGTGCCAAAGACCAAAAAATTCCATCCGATTATCTGGATTGCGCTCAGCGCGGTTGTTGGAATTCTTGTTGGAATGTGAAGAAAATGAAAAGGCTTCCCTTTGCTTTATACATGGGGAAGTCCTTTTTTCGTTTATCGGCGGGGTGGGTCCTGACGTGAGATAAACGCGCTTCTTCTGCTTTTGCTTGTTTATGGGAAATAGAGAAAAGGCTCCCCTTGAAGCAAGGGCTGCCGCCGCAGGCGGCTCTTAGCGCGAAACTGAGCTGGACTGACGCAGGTCAGGACTGAAGGGATTTAAGCCTTGCCGCAAGCTGCCGTTTATCTTTTACAGCACTCGCTGCCGCAGGCGGTACTCTTTTGTGACCAAAAGAGTGCCCAGAAAAGTCTCGGCAATAAGATTAAGTTCCGCAACGCCAAATGTCCCGCCTCGGCGGGACACCAATTTCGGAACAATCGCTGCGCGAAGAGTTTTTTGCACGGCGCTTTGCGCCGTTGCGCGTCATAGCCGCGCAGGCAAAAAAGCCCCCGGCCAAGGGGCTTCGCCCCCTGGACCCCACGAATAAGGATGAAAATTTTGAAAATTCACCCCAAAGACTACTCTCCGGACAGCCTTTGGGACGAATTTTCAAATTTTCGATTAAATAACCGCCCCGCTTCTTGCGGGACGGTTCCTGCTATAAGGCAAACGTACTCCTGTTGTCTTTGTGTTGTTTGAGGGAAATAGAGAAAAGGCTTCACTTGAAGCAAGGGCTGCCGCCGCGGGCGGCTCAGTGGAGCGCAACCGCCGCAGGCGGCTCTTAGCGCGGAACTGAGGTGGCTCGGCGCAGCCGAGACGGAGGGACTGAAAACCTTGCCGCCAACTGCCGTTTATCTTTCATAACTTCCGCTGCCGCAAAGCGGCCCTCTTTTGTGAGCAAAAGAGGGTCAAGAAAAGTCTCGGAGACGGGTTAATTTACCTCTTTGCGCGGCCGAGGACCATGCCGAGGAGTTTTTTGACCATGGACAGCACTTCGCGGGCGTTGAGCAGGCAGACCAGTGCGGTCAGGATGGTGACGGGGATGACCCAATTTTCGAGGGTGAACAGCAGGATGATTTCAAGCAAAATCAGCCCCAGATTGAGCAACATCCACGCGGGATGGAAGTCAATCGCCAGCAGGCCGCGTGTTGAGTAGGCGCGCAGCAAGAACACGAGCAGCAGCGACAGGAAACTTGCCAGTGTGACGCCCCACGGCCCAAACAGATGAATAAAGAGATAATTGAGCACCAAATTCAGTGCCGCACCCGCCAGCATGGTATACAGTGAACTGGTCGAGCGCTTATACACCACATAGACACTGTTGAGGAAATTGTTCAGACAGGTGCACAGAGATGCCAGGGTCAAAAACGGCACAAACTGCCAGCCAAGGAAGTAATCTTCCCGGAAAATGTGCATCAGGGGCTGGCAGAGCCAGATAACGCCCGCTACACAGCAGAACAGCACACTCGCGTAGATGCGGAACACCTTGCTGAAAAACTCCTGCCGCTCGCTTTCCTCCGTCACGGCGGAAAGCTGCCAGGCCTCGTAGAAAATTTGTCCGACAATTGTGATGATTTGGGGCAGGTAATAGCCGGACTTGAGCAGTCCGACCCACCAGGTGCTCGAGCGCCCGCCCACACCGTCACAAAGCCCCTGCACAAAGAACAGGTCCGAGGCATTGATAACCCAGAAGCTGATCGAGGCGGGAATCATCGGGATGCAGTAGCGCAGCATATCTTTCCACAAAGTACGGCTGAATTTGTGGAAATCAAAGTATTGCCAGCACTTGCCGGCGATAAAGACAAAGACCGCCGAGCAGGCATCCGAGCAGAGCATGGCCAGCAGATAGCCGTTCGCGCCCAGGTGCAGCACATTGAGGAACAGCACATAGAAGCCGAGCAGCGTGGCCGAGGTCAGCACGCCGTCCACTGCGACTAAGCGGTTGAGCATCCGCGCCCGGATGAACTGGGTACACAGCGTGCGCAGACAGCTCATCAGCACACAGAGGTAGAGCAGCACCAGATAGTCCGCCGCGTTGGGAATCAGCCGCACCAGCGGCCAGCAGACGACCATCAGCGCAAAGCCCAGACAGATGGTTGCGAGCCCGTTCATAAAGACACTGGATTTGTCCACCGTCTTATCAAGGCCGAACCGGATGACGGCAAAACTCACGCCCAGGCTCACAACCGGAATCAGCAAATTGGCCACCGACTGCATCAGACTGGTGACGCCCATGACATCGGGGCTGTCGAGCGCATAACTCAGGTAGGGCTGGATAATCAGGCTCAGGATTTTGGAGCCGAAGTTGGAGATGGCGAACAGAATCGTGTTGTTCACGAGTGTCGAATAGCGTTTGGAATCGGCCAAAGGCGGTTCCCTCCTTTTTTGTCATGACGCGGGCGGTTATCGGCCGCGCAGCATCTGTTTGCCGGTGCGGTAATCCGGAAGGGCTTTTTCGACCGCGGCCCAGAACGCCGGGTTGTGGTCGGGGTGGGCGAAGTGGCAGAACTCATGCACGACTACATATTCCTGTGCGGGCGGCGGCATGACACACAGCCGCCGTGCAAAGCAGAGCGTGCCGGTTTTCAGGCTGCAGCTTCCCCAGCGGCTTGTCATATCCCGCACGCGGATGCGGGGCATGGCGCCCTTTGGGCAGGAGGCGGCAAAGTACGGGTACCATTTCCGGCATAGTGCCGTCATCTGCGCAAGAGCCTGCGCAAAGTCGGGCAGCGGCGGTTCCGCGGTGCGGGCACTCTCCCGCGCCGCAAGCCGGCTTTGGGCTGAGCGGATCCAGTCGGCCCGCTGTGCCACAAAGGCATCCACTGTGCGCAGCGGCACACGGCGCGGCGCGCTCACCCGCACCGAGCCATCCGGATGAATCCGGATGTTGAGGTTGCGCACCCCGCCGCGCAAAAGAGCATATTCCACACCGCAGACCTCGCGGTGTTCCGGTACACTGGATGACACGAGCGGTTCCTCTTTTCGGAATGATGATACCCATATTGTACACGCTTTTGCCGGAAAAGAAAAGAGACTGCGGAAAAATCCGCAGTCCCCGGCGATATGCCGGCAAGGAGATGTTGATGGGAGCAGAGACTGGCTCCCATTGAAGCAAAGGGAGGTTTATCTCTGCTCCCATTAACAGCATAAAAGTAACATGAGTACGTTCATCCTATAGAACGAACCGCCCCGCCAAAGCGGGGCGGTTATTCAATCGAAAATTTGAAAATTTGTCCCAAAGACTGTCCGGTCGTAGTCTTTGGGGTAAATTTTCAAATTTTCATTCCTCGTTGGGGGTCCAGGGGGGCAGGCCCCCCTGGCCGCGGGTTCGCTGCGTCGGAACAGCGAGACTTTTCTGGGTACTCTTTTGGTCACAAAAGAGTACCGCCCGCGGCAGCGAGTGCTATAAAAGATAAACGGCAGTTGACGGCAAGGTTGACAGTCCCTCCGTCAAATCCTCGTTCCTCGGATTTGCCACCTCCCCTTACACAGGGGAGGCAGTCTCTATTCCCATTAACAACAGAAAATTTGGCGGTTGCGCTCCACACGCCGCTGCGGCGGCAGCCTTCGCTTCAAGGGGCAGCGCTCAAAAACTTCCGGCTTCGGTGCAGGGTACGGCGCGGCCGGATTCATCATAGAACTCTACCCCGGCGGGGCCGGCAAGGACAACGGGCCGGTCGGCCGTGAAGGCGTAGGCCGTGCCGTCCGGTGCCGCGGCACTGACGATGCCCTCGGTGTTTTTGGACAGATAGATGACCGTGCCGGTCTTTTCGGCGGTGTAAAAGTCAACGCCGGTTTCGGGAACATCCATGCTGGTGCAGTAATGCCAGCCAAAGGCAAACTTGTAATTGATGCCCGAACCGTACAGCCCCGTGCGGTCCTGATAGACGATTGCGCGGCTGTCGCCGTTCTGCGGGTCGGCGGGGTCATAGAAAATCATGGCATCGAACTTGCCTGAGCGGCTCTCCACCACGGCCTGACTGTCTGCAATGCCAGAATTGCGGCGTGCGGCGGCTGTCACACCGTTTTTGGTGGTGCCGACATCGCCCATTGCCCACATCATGCAGACAACAGCCAGCACCATGCAGATTACCATCATCAGACGGGAACGGGTCTGTGCGTTCATACATACACTTCCTTACTTTTACTGCGGGGCAGGAGCCCCGAAAATCAGTCTTACAAATATTTATTCATTATATCAGACCCTGGGGGAAACTGCAATCCGCCGCCGCGGTCCCTGTGCGGGAATTTTGCTTGACAAGGCTCCCCGGCCGTGTGTAAGATAAAGGAAAATACAGACAGTATCCGCCCTTTTGCCGCGGCGGCTCAGCATAAGAGCATCCCGGCTGTTCGGGGGAGCATCCACCCCGCGCTTGGAGCGGACTGTACGGAGGAATCAACGATGGAATACCGCTTTGCACGCCATAACCCTGCGCCCTACAATGACGCAAACGGAAAGATCAGCCTGCTCGGACTGGGCACCATGCGCCTTCCGCTGCGCGACCCCAATGACCCCACGAGCATTGATGAGGAGAAGGCACAGGAAATCTTTGACACCGCCTATGCCCGCGGCGTCAACTATTTTGATACGGCTTACCCCTACCACGGCAAAATGTCGGAAAAATTCTGCGGCAAGGCGCTGAGCAAGTACCCGCGGGAAAGCTATCATCTCGCGAGCAAGATGCCCGGCTGGCTGCTGACCTGCGAGGAGGACGTGCCCCGCATTTTTGCCGAACAGCTGGAAAACTGCCGCACCGACTATTTTGACTTTTACCTCATCCACTCGGTCCACGGCGGGAGCTGGCCGAACTATCTGAAGTACCATGTCTATGAACAGCTTTCCGCCCTGCGCGCAGAGGGACGCATCAAGCGGCTGGGCTTCTCCTTCCACGGCAGCGTGGAGGAACTGCGCGAGGTCCTTGCGGCCGGGGACTGGGACTTTGTTCAGCTTCAGCTGAATTATTTTGACTGGGATTATCAGTCCAGCCGCGAAAAGTACGAGATGTGCGCCGCCGCCGGGCTTCAGGTCATTGTGATGGAGCCTGTGCGGGGCGGTATGCTCAATACGCTGTGCCCCGAAGCGGCCGATATTCTTCACGCGGCTGCGCCGCAGCGCAGTCTGGCCAGCTGGGCCATCCGCTGGGCCGCGAGCCTGCCGAACGTGCTGTGCGTGCTGTCCGGCATGACGACCAGGGAACAGGTGGAGGACAACGTTTCCGCCATGGAGCCGTTTATCCCCCTGACCGCCGATGAGCAAAAGACCCTTGCCGCCGCGCTTGAGGCGTTCCGTGCCAAAAAGCTCGTGCCCTGCACCGCCTGCCGGTACTGTATGCCCTGCCCCGCCGGGGTGGACATCCCCGCCATGATGCACGTCTGGAACGAATACCGTCTCCACGGTGACCAGGCGAAAAACCTTAAGGAAAACTACGAAAAAATCCCCGAATCCGCCCGCGCCGCCCACTGTGTTTCCTGCGGCGCCTGCCTGAATAAATGCCCCCAGCACATTGCCATTCCTGACATGATGGCCGCCATCCGCACCGCCGCGGAAAGTGCGGACTGAAACTTTTGGCATCCTGTGCACAAATCGGCCGTCCGGCACAGGGCGGCCGATTTTCCGTGTGCGCAGACGGCCCTGCGTGTTTTGCACAGCAAACGGCACAGCGCGCGGCGAAGCGGCGGATTTTTGCGCAAAACGCTTGCATTTGCCCCCCATAGTGTGGTAATATAACAAAGTACCCGCAAGGCGGGTTTACTTTGTGCGGTCGTAGCTCAGCTGGATAGAGCGTTGGACTCCGACTCCAAAGGCCAGAGGTTCGAATCCCCCCGGCCGCACCAAAAGAGCGCTGCAGAAAATCGCTGCAGCGCTCTTTTTTTGCTTTTTATTCGGTGCCGTCCCGGTTGCCCCGGGCAGAACAGGCGCTATCCGGGGAATGGAAAGCGGCCGCTCAGGCCTTCACGGCGAGGAGCTTTTCGCCGGCCGTGACGGGGCCGGTCTTGAGTGCGGTCACGCTCTTGTAGTCATCGGTGTTGCAGACAATCATCGGCGTTGTGCAGAGATACCCCTCCGCCTTGATTGCCTCCATGTCAAACTCGAGGAGCAAATCGCCCTGCTTGACCTTCTGCCCGGCGGAAACGCGGGCATCAAAGTGGCGGCCGCCGAGCTTGACCGTGTCAATGCCGACATGGAGAAGCAGCTCCACGCCGTCTGCGGTCGTCATGCCGATGGCGTGCTTGGAATCGAATACGTTGTCAATCTCGCCATCCGCCGGGGCAAACAGCTTGCCCTCGGAAGGCTCCACGGCAACGCCATCGCCCAAGACGCAGGCGGCAAACGCCTCGTCCTTGACTTCACTCATGGGAATGGCTGTGCCGCTCATGGGGGAAACGAGCTCCGCATCCTTTTTGCCGGAACTTTCCGCGGCGGGAGCAGGGGCGGCGGGCGCCGGAGCGGGCGCGGCGGAGGCGGGCAGGATGGTGTTGGATTCCGGCGTGTCCATGAAATCCACAAGGTTCGATTTGATGACGGACACCTGCGGTCCGTAAATGACCTGGATGCCATTGCCTTTATGGACAACGCCGGACGCACCGGAGGATTTCAGCACGGCATCGCTCACAAGGCCGGGGTCAGTGACCGTCACGCGCAGACGGGTTGCGCAGCAGTCCACGTCCGCAATGTTCGCCTTGCCGCCAAGACCCTGAAGAATCAGGACCGAGACAGGGTCGCCGGATTTGCTCTGCGCGGCACCGTCAGGCCCGACACCGGTCTTGGCCTTGAAGTCGGCACGGGTATAGAGTTTGGCCTCGCCTTCCTCATCATCGCGGCCGGGGGTCTTGAGGTCCATCTTGGTGATCATGAAATAGAAGGTGAAATAGTACAGGAAGAAATAGACGACACCGACCACAACAATCCAAATCCAATGCGTTTTTGCATTGCCCTGCATGATGCCGAACAGCGTCAGGTCAATCAGACCGCCCGAGAACGTCATGCCGACACCCACGTTCAGGATGTGCATGAGCATATAGGACAGGCCCGCATAGAGGCAGTGGACCACATACATGGCGGGGGCTACGAACAGGAAGGTGAACTCAAGCGGTTCGGTGATGCCGGTGAGCATCGAGGTCAGCGCGGCGGAGATGAGCAGGCCGCCCACCTGCCTGCGCTTTTCGGGCTTGGCGGCGCGGTACATGGCCAGCGCGGCGCCGGGCAGGCCGAAAATCATCATGGGGAACTTGCCCGCCATGAAGCGGGTGGCTTCAACCGAGAACTCTGCCGTATTGCGGGACGCCAGCTCCGCAAAGAAGATGTTCTGCGCACCCTGCACGGTCACGCCGTCCACCACGGCTGTGCCGCCCACGGCGGTCTGCCAGAACGGCATATAGAACACATGATGCAGGCCGAAGGGAATCAGCGCACGCTCGGTCACGCCGTAAATCCAGGTTCCGAAATAGCCCGAACTGATGACGAGGTTGCCCAGCAGCGTGATGGCGTTCTGCACGACCGGCCAGACATAGAACATGGCGATGCCCACCACAAGAAAGACGGCGGTGGAAACAATCGGCACGAACCGGGTGCCGCCAAAGAAGGACAGCACCTGCGGAAGCTGAATCTTATAGAATTTGTTGTGCAGTGCCGCCACGCCGAGGCCGACGATGATGCCGCCGAAAACGCCCATCTGAAGCGTGGTGATGCCGAGCATTGAGGTGGTGGAGTTGGGCGCCATGGATTCAACGCCGCCGTGGGCGTTGATCATCGCACTGATGGCGGTGTTCATGACCAGGTAGGCAATGGCACCGGAGAGCGCCGCAACTTCTTTCTCCTTCTTTGCCATGCCGATGGCCACGCCCATTGCAAAGAGCAGGGCAAGGTTGTTGAAGATGGCACTGCCGCACTGGTTCATGATGTCAAGAACGGTGTAAATCACCGTGCCCTCATGAATCAGCCCTGTCAGGCCGTAGGTTTCGAGCATGGTCTGATTGGTGAAGGAGCTGCCTATGCCCAGAAGCAGGCCCGCCACCGGCAGCAGGGCAATGGGGAGCATAAAGGAGCGTCCCACGCGCTGCAGCACGCCGAAGATTTTGTCTTTCACGAACAGATTCCTCCCTTTTGGTTGGTCCGGCCGGGCTTTTTGCGTCAGCCGGTTATTTCACATCCGCAGGCAAATACCGCCTGCGGCATCGTGACAAAACGCGATTTTTTTGCAGTGAGAACTCGATACAGCGTTGTTTTTTGTTTCAAAATTTTGCGTTTTTCAATATGGGATTATTCTGCATCGCCGCTCCCGGCAACACGCTTGAGATGAATGGTCAGGTAGACGAGTTCCTCGCCGGACAGTTCCTTCCCGCACGCCGCCCTGACATACTGGGCAATGTGTTCGGCGCACTGATAATGTTCCTTACAGTTGCGGGCAATGAGCTGGCGGAACGCCGCGTCCCGCTCGTCATCGGAATCCTGCGCCGTTGTATTCTGGTAAAGGCGCTGGGCAAAGTAGCGCAGATGCACAACAAACCGGCTGAAATCCAGTGAGTCCCGGTCAAACGTGCGGTGGTAGTAGCTTTCCACAAGCGCAATGATGCCCTCGATGAGCTGGGTGATCTCTATCATCTCACTCATCTGGGTGTTGAGCTCGGCGTTGACGATATGCAGCGCCAAAAAGGATGCCTCGACTTCGGGCAGCGCACAGCCAAGACGGCGGTTGATCTCCCGCAGGCACCACTGCCCCAGTGCATATTCGGCCGGGTAATAACTGCGCACGGCCCCCTCAAGAGGGTTATCAAAGGCGATGCCCTGCTCCTGGCGGCGAATCGCAAAACTGATATGGTCCGCCATCGTGATGAGCAGCGACTCGTTGAGCTCCCCGCGCAGTTCGCCGCGGATATGTTCAATCAGATCCTCGGTGAGAGCTAAATGCTCCGCGGGGATCTCCTCGACCAGTTCCTGAAGCCGGCGCTGCTTGGCCTTGTCCACCATGCGGTAGACTTTTTCCACCCGCGTCTCGTCAACGCGCTCGCCGATTTTGCGCTGGAACCCGATGCCGCGCCCGGTCACGATGATTTCGGACCCGTCCTCATCTACGGCACAGAGAACATTATTATTGATGACCCGTTTGACCCGCAAAAAACGTGCCTCCTCAAAAAAATAGACCAGCCCCGAGCCCACAGCACAAAGCCCTGGGTCAGAGTTGGTCAAGCCCGCATTACCGGTAACAATCCAACGATATTATATAATGTTAGAGTAGCATGGTTCCCTGCAAAAGTCAATCGGCTGTTTAGCGGCTTACAAAAAATCGGGAGAACGCACAAAGAAAACTTTTCCTCTTTGGTCATTACAGCAAAACCCGCCCGGCTCAGCGGAGCGCGGCCGCTTAGTTATTTGAACGTTAATGGGATTAGAGACTGCCTCCCCTTGAAGTAAGGGGTGAGCGAAGCGAAGGAGCGGGAGTGAATGACAGTCCAGTGGACTGTCAGAGCCGCGACCGGATTTGCCGCAGCAAATTGTCGGCGTGAGCCGACTGAAGGGATTTAAGCCTTGCGGCCAACTGCCGTTTATCTTTCGCAGCACTCGCTGCCGCAGGCAATACTTCCTGTGAAGCGTTGGATACAATCGTTACAAAATGGAAACGGAGGAAGTTACAAATTGGAAACAAGCAGGCCGGTTCCACGGGTTCCAACTCGAAAAACTGACCAAAAAGGCTATCTCTTTGTTGTGCGGAACGCCAAAGTTTATAAAAAGTGTCAAGATGTGCTTGCAAATTTGGAATATATGCAGTATGATGAACCTGTAATCGGTTGGAAACATTTCCACAATGGTTCCACCAAAAAACAGAACAACCCCAGCAACCTATTTCAAGGAGGAAAACACAATGAAAGCTAAGAAAGTTCTTTCGCTGACTGTCGCTTCCGCGATGGCCGCAGCGATGCTGGCCGGCTGCGGTGGCAGCTCCAGCAGCTCTGAAGCCGCTTCCAGCGCCGCTGAGAGCACCCCTGCTTCCAGCACTGCCGAGAGCACGCCCGCTGCTGCCGGTGAAGTTTACTACCTGAACTTCAAGCCCGAGTTTGACGAGGCTCTGCAGGGCCTGGCCCAGACCTACACCGAGAAGACCGGTGTTCCCGTCAAGGTCGTCACCGCTGCTTCCGGCGACTACGCCACCACCCTGAACGCCCAGATGGGCAAGGATGGCGCTCCTACCATCTACAACATCGGCAATATGTCCGGCCTGAAGGACTGGGATTCCTACGCTCTTGACCTGAGCGACACCCCGCTTGCCGGCGAGCTGACCACCAACGACTTCAACCTCTACAACGAGGCTGGCGAGCTGAAGGCCATGGGCTACTGCTACGAGTCCTTCGGCATCATCGTCAATACCAAGCTGCTGGCTGATGCTGGTCACTCTCTCGATGAGATCACCAACTTTGATTCTCTGAAGGCTGTTGCGGACGACATTCATGCCCGCGCCGACGAGCTGGGCTTTGATGCCTTCACCTCCGCCGGTCTGGACGGCTCTTCTTCCTGGCGTTTCTCCGGCCATCTGGCCAATATGCCTCTGTTCTATGAGTTCCGTGATGATGGCGTGAACGAGCAGCCCGCCACCGTGACCGGCGCTTATCTGGACAACTTCCGCAACATCTGGGATCTGTACATCACCGATTCCGCTGCTGATCCTGCTTCTCTGACCACCGCCACCGGCGACCAGGCTGAGGCTGAGTTCGGCGAAGGCAAGGCTGTCTTCTATCAGAACGGCACCTGGGAGTACGCAAATCTCGTCACCGATGAGACCAAGTTCAAGATGAACGCGGACGACCTCGCCATGATCCCCATCTACTGCGGTGTTGAGGGCGAAGAAAAGGCCGGCCTGTGCTCCGGCACTGAGAACTGCTGGGCTGTCAACAGCCAGGCTTCCGAGGAAGACATTCAGGCTTCTCTGGACTTCCTGTACTGGATGGTCACCGATGCAGACGCTTCCGCTGTCATGGTTGAGCAGCTGGGCGCTGTTCCCTTCAAGAGCTGCCCTGCTTCCTCCAACAAGTTCATCGTCGACGGCAACGAACTGCTGTCCAACGGCAACTACGCTGTGACCTGGGCCTTCAACTACACTCCCAACGTTGACTCCTGGAGATCTACCATGGTGACTGCTCTGGCCGCTTACTCCACTGATCCCACCGATGCCAACTGGGAGCAGGTCGTCTCCGCTTATGTTGATGGCTGGGCAATCGAGTATCAGACTGTCAAGGGCTGATTTTCGCGCTGCGTAATCTTCTGACTGCGTAATCGAACTAAGCTGGGGGGCGGGCGTCAGCCCGCCCCCCCATTTATATTGTAAACGATGACCGGTGTATTCAAAAATAACGCTTCTGTGTGGATTTTCATGAGATACATCCGGGAACCAACCGTGGTACCGCAGAAAGTGAGGGAATATCATTGAGTAAGAAAACGGATCGCGCCGCACTGAACAGTGAACTGATTCGGCGGCCCATCAAGCGCTGGGCGCCGCTGTTCATCCTGCCGGTGTTTATCTGCTTCTGCATCGGATTTGTCTGGCCTTTCATCCAGGGCATTTATCTGTCCTTCTGCAACTTCAACGTCCCCTCTGACGCCACATGGGTCGGGCTGCAGAACTATCAGAAAATCTGGTCCGATGTGGGATTCTGGAACGCTTTTAAGAACACCGCCGCCTTTGCTGTGGTGTCCATCATCCTGATTAACGTTGTGGCATTCGGCATTGCCTACGCGCTGACCCAGAAAATGTGGGGCTCCAACCTGTTCCGTACGGTGTTCTTTATGCCCAATCTCATCGGCGGCGTGGTGCTGGGCTACATCTGGAGCATGATCTTTGACGGCATCCTGAAGCACTATTCCACCTACCTCACGGCCAACTCGACCTACGGATTCTGGGGTCTGGTTGTCCTGGTGGCCTGGCAGCAGATTGGCTACATGATGATCATCTACATTGCGGGTTTGCAGTCCATCCCCGAGGATATGCTCGAGGCTGCGCGCATTGACGGCGCGTCCGGCCGGCAGATTCTTTTCAAGATTGTTCTTCCCAACGTGATGCCTTCCATCACGACCTGCACGTTCCTGACGCTGACCAACTCCTTCAAGCTGTTTGACCAGAACCTGGCTCTGACCGGCGGCGCACCGTCCGTTATCATGAACGGCGCCAAGATCAACCAGACGGAACTGCTGGCGCTCAACATTTACTCCACCTATAACATCAACAAGAACTATCATGGCGTGGCCCAGGCGAAGGCTGTGATCTTCTTCCTGCTCGTGGCGGTGCTGGCCATCGCGCAGCAGGCTGCGACCCGTTCCAAGGAGGTGCAGCAGTAATGGAAAAGAAACATCGCAAGTATTCCACCGGCAGCATTGTGCTCTCCTGCGTGTTCGTGGCAATCTCCATCCTCTGGATTATGCCCATTGTGGAAGTTATCATCAACTCCTTCAAGACCAACAACGCCATCAACCTGAACCCGTTCTCTCTGCCCAATGGGGAAACTTTTGCGGGCATGGCGAACTACGTCAAGGGCCTGACCTTCGGCAACTACCCCTTCATGAAGTCCGCTGGGTACAGCGTCTATATCTCGGTTATCTCGACCGGCGCAATCCTGCTGTTCTGCTCGATGGCCGCATGGTATATTGCCCGTGTGCAGAGCGCATTTGCAAAGTTCTTCTACTATCTGTGCCTGTTCTCGATGATTGTTCCCTTCCAGATGGTGATGTTCACCCTGACGAACACCGCCGCCAAGCTGAAGCTCAACACCCCGTGGACCATCCCGGTCATCTACCTCGGCTTTGGCGCGGGTCTTGCCATCTTCATGTTCGTGGGCTTTGTCAAGGGCCTGCCGCTGGAAATTGAGGAAGCAGCCGCCATTGACGGCTGCGGCCCGGTGCGCACCTTCTTCAATGTGGTGCTGCCCATGCTCAAGCCCACGATGATTTCGGTCGGCATCCTTGAACTGATGTGGGTCTGGAACGACTACCTCCTGCCGTACCTGATCCTCGACATCACCGAGTACCGCACGATTCCCATCCACATCCAGTACCTGAAGGGCAGCTACGGCACGGTTGACCTGGGCGCAACGATGGCAATCATCATGATGGCCATTCTGCCCATCATCATCGTCTATATGTTCTGCCAGAAATACATCATCAAGGGCGTCGCCGCCGGTGCCGTCAAGGGATGATACAATTACGGACTATTTCGCAAAGGCCGGTGCGGCCGGTCCCGTGCGAAAGGTCCCTGTAAATCCGGACGCCCGATGCGGGGGAGAAAAATCTGCCCCCGCACGGGTTGTCCTTATTAAAGGAGCGGCTTTTCCATGACCATCAAAGACATCGCCAGGGAATCCGGCTATGCAGTCGGCACGGTCTCCCGTGTGCTGAATAACAGTCCCAACGTGAGCGATGCCGCCCGTCAGCGCATCCTTGAAGTCGTGCAGAAATACGACTTTCAGCCCAACTCCAACGCCAAGCACCTCAAACAGCAGGTCAGCCAGGGAATCGCCATGATTGTCAAGGGCAGCCACAACGTCCTGTTTGCAAGCCTCCTTGAAAAGACCCAGATTGCCTGTGACGCAGCCGGGTTCAGCAGCACCGTCTATTACATTGACGAGGACGACAACGAAGTGGCTCATGCCCGGCAGGTTTGCCGGGAACACAAGCCCAGCGGCATCATCTTTTTTGGCTCGGACAGCAACAACTTTGACGAAAACCTCTCCGAGCTTGACATTCCCTGCCTGCTCATGACCAACATGGCGGCGGCCAGCAGCAGCGACAATCTTTCCAGCGTCAGCGTGGATGATACCGGTGCGGCCGCTCACATGATTGAGTACCTCCACCGGAAAGGACACCGGAATATCGGCGTGATCGGCGGTGACCCGGGAAGCTCCTACCCCAGTATGGCGCGTCTTTCGGGGTGCCTTTTGAGCTGTTCGCAGCTGGGCATCCCCTTTGACCCGCAGACGCAGTATGTGGCAACCCGCTTCACCTTTGAGGGCGGTTATCACGCGATGGAGCAGCTGCTGGAAAGATGCCCCGACCTGACCGCCGTCTTTGCGTACAGCGATATCATGGCAATCGGTGCCATCCGTGCGCTGCGCGACCACGGCCTGAGTGTGCCGGAGGATGTATCGGTCTGCGGCTTTGACGGCATTTCGCTGACCTCTTACCTCACGCCGCGCCTGACCACCATCCGTCAGCCGGAGGACCGGCTGGCACTGCGCGGGGTCAGCATCCTGATCCACTGCATTGAGGAGGGCCACGGTGCGGTCCATGAGATCGTCCCCTATGAACTTCAGGAGGGCGAAAGCGTCCGTACTCTGCCAAGTGCGGAGTGAAACTTTCAGGAAGGGAGCATCACCATGCGAGCAAGCGGTGTATTGATGCACCTGTCAAGTCTTGCGTCCCCCCATGGCATCGGGACCATGGGTCAGGCGGCCTATGACTTTGTGGATTTCCTTGTGCGGGCCGGGCAGCGGTACTGGCAGATTCTGCCGATCTGCCCCACCAGCTACGGGGACAGTCCCTATCAGTCTTTTTCAACCTTTGCAGGCAACCCCTATTTTGTGGACCTCGACCTTCTGGCCGGGGAGGGGCTGCTGCTTCCCGAAGAATACGAGAACATTGACTGGGAGAGTACGCCCGACCGTGTCAACTACGGGGCACTCTATCAAAAGCGCCTGCCGGTGCTGCGCCTTGCGGCCCGGCGCCTGCTGGCGGCCCCGCCCGATGACTACGCTGCGTTCTGCGCGGACAATGCGTTCTGGCTGCCAGATTACGCGCTGTTTATGGCCCTCAAGGATGCCCACGGCGGACGCGCCTGGACGGAGTGGGAAGCCCCGCTGCGCCGCCGCGACCCTGCGGCACTCGAGCAGGCCCGCCAAACCTACGCGGAAGATGTTGACTTCTGGCAGGCGGTGCAGTACCTGTTCTTCCGCCAGTGGAATGCGCTCAAGCGCTACGCCAACGAGCACGGCATCCGCATCATCGGGGATATGCCCATCTATGTCGCGCTGGACAGCGTGGACGTCTGGAATTCCCCGGAATCCTTCCAGCTGGACGAGAACCTCTGCCCCATTGAGGTGGCAGGCTGCCCGCCGGACGGATTTTCCGCCACCGGTCAGCTCTGGGGCAACCCGCTGTATGACTGGGACGCCATGGCAAAGGACGGCTACCGCTGGTGGGTGCGCCGGATTCAGGTGCTCAGCGGCATTTATGACGTGCTGCGCATCGACCATTTCCGCGGCTTTGCGGGCTACTATGCGATTCCCGCCGGCAACACCTCCGCTGCGGGCGGGCGCTGGCGCAAAGGCCCCGGCATGGATTTGTTCCGTGCCGTCAATGCGGCGCTCGGTGAGCGGGAAATCATCGCGGAGGACCTTGGCTTCCTCACCGATGACGTGCGGGAGCTTCTGGCCGAAAGCGGCTACCCCGGCATGAAGGTGCTGGAGTTTGCCTTTGACAGCCGGGAGAGCGGCAACTATCTGCCCCACACCTACCCCAAAAACTGCGTGGTCTACACCGGCACCCATGACAACGAACCGCTCAGCGGCTGGTTTGAGACGGCATTCCCCGAGGATGTTCAGTATGCGGTGGATTATCTCCGCCTGAGCCGCGAGGAAGGCTATCACTGGGGCATGATGCGCGGTGCGTGGTCAAGCGTGGCGGATTTGGCGCTGGTTCAGGCGCAGGATCTGCTCGGCCTTGGGCACGAATCCCGTATGAACGCCCCCTCCACGCTCGGCGGAAACTGGTGCTGGCGCGCACTGCCCGGCAGCTTTACCCCTGAATTGGCTGACCGGATTCACCGTCAGATGGAGCTTTACGGCCGTCTGCCGGAGTCCGAGCAGAAATAATTGGCTTTCATCCCCGCTTTGCCGGTTCCCGGCGGCGGGGATTTTTGTATCTTTATAAAACGGTGACAACATCACGGAATCCCCGCGCCTCTTTGGGTATGATAAAGCCAAAGAAAACGAAAACCCGAAGAAAGGGGACCCCGTATGGAACGGATTTACGATATGATTGTTGTGGGCGCCGGCCCGGCCGGATGCACGGCGGCGCTCTATGCGGCCCGCGGCGGGCTGACAGTGCTGATGCTGGAAAAGCTCAGCGCCGGGGGCCAGATGACCCAGACCCACCTGATTGAGAACTATCCCGGCTTTGCGGACGGCGTGGACGGGTTTGCGCTGGCAGAAAATATGGAGCGGCAGGCAAAACGCTTTGGCGCCGAGGTGCGTTCAGCACAGGTGCACGCGCTGCACCTGCATCAAAACCCAAAGGCTGTTGAGACGGACGGCGGGATTTTTTACGCCAAAACGATTGTTTACGCGGCGGGTGCCGTGCCGAAATCCCTGGGTCTGCCCGGGGAGCAGGCGCTTGTGGGACGGGGCCTAAGCTACTGTGCGGCCTGTGATGGAATGTTCTACCGCGGAAAAACTGTTGTCGTTGTGGGCGGCGGCAACACGGCGGCGGCCGATGCGCTGCTGCTGAGCCGGGTGGCGGCGAAGGTAATCCTCGTGCACCGCCGTGACCGTCTGCGGGCGGATCGGCTGGAGTTTGACCGGCTGCGTCAGGCCGCCAACGTGGAACTGCGGCTCAACAGCGAAGTGACGGAGTTCTTGGCCGAGCAGACGGTCACCGGGGTTCGGGTGCGCAATAATGTGACCGGCGCGGAGGAAATCGTGGCCTGTGACGGGGTCTTTCTCTGCGTAGGGCGCAGCCCTGAGACAACGCCGCTGAACGGCCAGCTGAAACTGGACGCAGGCGGGTATATTGCGGCCGGGGAGGACACCCGGACGAGTATTCCCGGCGTTTACGCGGCGGGCGACTGCCGCGCCAAGGCGCTGCGCCAAATCATCACCGCCGCCGCAGACGGCGCCGCTGCCGTCCACAGCGCGATGGAGGACATCCCACGGCTTGGCGGGGAAATGGCGCGCCAATATTGAAACGTTCATGGGAGCAGAGACAAGGCTCCCCTTGAAGCAAGGGGAACTGGACTGACGATAGTCAGGACTGAAGGGATTTAAGCCTTGCCGCTAACTGCCGTTTATCTTTTACAGCATCCGCTGCCGCGGGCGGTACTCTTTTGTGACCAAAAGAGTACCCAGAAAAGTCTCGCTGTTCCGACGCAGCGATCCCCGGCCAGGGGGGCCAGCCCCCCTGGACCCCCAAAGAGGAATGAAAATAATGAAATCCACCCCAAAGCCTACGACCGGACAGGCTTTGGGACGGATTTAATCATTTTCGATTGAAAAACCGCCCCGCTTTGGCGGGACGGTTCCTGACCTGAGATAAACGTACTCCCGTCAAATTTATGTTAGTTTGTGGAATTAGAGATAAGCCTCCCCTTACACAGGGGAGGCTTATCTCCATTTCCCATGAAAATTCTTTTCACCCGCACTCCGCTTCAAGGGCTTCGAGGGCGCGGGAGACGTCGGCAGGGGTGTTGTACCAGCCGAAGCTGAACCGGATACTGCCGTGGGGGAAGCTGCCGAGGGTCTTGTGGGCGTTTGGGGCGCAGTGCAGCCCGACCCGGGTCAGGATACCGTGGCGCTCCTCGAGCGCGGCGGCTGTCTCGGCTTCATCGCGGCGCGGGGTCTGGATGCTCACAACGCCGGTGCGGTTCACGGTGTCCCGCCGCCCGAGAATCCGCACAAGGCCGCGGCGTTCCAGTTCCGTCAGTCCATCCAAAAACTGCGCGGTCAGCGTCAGTTCGTGCGCCAAAACGGCGGCAGGCGTGACGCTGCGCACAAAGTCCACCCCTGCGCCGAGGCCCATCAGCCCCGGCAGATTGGGGGTGCCGGGCTCGAATTTGTCCGGCAAAAACGCGGGCATTCGCTCGGAATCGCTGGCGCTTCCGGTGCCGCCTGCAAGAAACGGCGGCAATTCGTCCGCTAACTCGCGGGTCATCACAAGCCCGCCGGTGCCCTGCGGCCCCATCAGCCCTTTGTGCCCGGTGAAGGCCACGGCGTCAAGGTGCATGGCCCTCATATCAATGTCCAGTACGCCGGCGCTCTGGGCGCAGTCCGCAAAGAATTTGAGCTTATGCGCTTTGCAGAACGCGCCCACCTCAGCAAGCGGCATCACCGTGCCGCAGACGTTGCTTGCGTGGGTCATGATGACCGCGCGGGTGTTCGGGCGCAGACATTCCTCCATCCGCTCGGTGCAGAGTTCCCCCTGCGCATTGCAGGGGATGCGGGTGAACTCTGCACCCATCTCAACAAGCGGGCGCATGACGGCGTTGTGCTCCATGGAGGAGACAAGAATATGGTCCCCCGGGTGCACAAACCCGCGCAGCAGCAGGTTCAGGCTCTCGGTCACATTTTTTGTAAAAATTACGTTGCGGCAGTCCGGACCGTTAAACAGCTCACAGAGATTTTGACGCACCTCGAGCAGACGCTCCTGCGCCGCATAGGCCGCCGCGTAGCTGCCCCGGCTGACGTTGACGCCGCTGTTCGTCATGTAATCCACGACAGCCGCCGGCACGGCGGGCGGTTTGGGGAAGGTGGTGCTGGCATTATCAAGATAAATACTGTCCATGAGGCGGACCTCCTTTCCTCCATGATACCACGCCCCTCCCGACAAATCCACTGCCCGCCCGACAAATCCACTGCCCGCCCGGCAAAAAAGCGCCATGCCTTGCACAGCGGCGGGCAAAAGGTCTATAATGAAAAAAAACGCGACCCCGAGGAGGACAAACCATGAAACTTATCCGCACGCAGGATGCTGTGGGTCAGGTGCTCTGCCACGACATCACCCAGATTATCCCCGGCCAGTTCAAAGGCCCGGTGTTCCGCAAAGGACATATCATTCAGCCAGAAGATATCCCGGTGCTGCTCTCCGTCGGCAAGGAACATCTGTATGTCTGGGAAAATGACGAGACAAAACTCCATGAAAACGAGGCGGCGCAGATTCTGTGCGAACTCTGCCAGAACGCCCATATGACCGCCAGCGAGCCGAAAGAGGGCAAGATTGAACTAACCGCCGACTGTGACGGGCTGTTCCTTGTGGATAGTGAACGTCTGCGGGCCGTCAACGCACTGGGGGATATGATGATTGCTACCCGCCCCGGCGGTTTTGTTGTGCATAAGGGGGATAAACTCTGCGGGACGCGGATTATCCCGCTTGTCATCGCCAAAGAGCGGATGGAACAGGCGCGCCGCGCGGCCGGGGACACCCCGCTGCTGCGTCTGCTCCCGCTTGAAAAGAAGAGCTATGGCATTGTCGCGACCGGCAGCGAGGTCAAAAACGGCATGATTGAGGACAGCTTTACCCCGATTTTGCAGAAAAAACTCGGCGAGTACGGCTGCACGATGCTGCGCTGCGCGCATCCCGGCGATGACCCGGCGGCCATCACCGCTGAGGTGCTTGCCATGCTGGACGAGGGCGCACAGATGGTATTCTGCACCGGCGGCATGAGCGTGGACCCTGATGACCGCACGCCGCTGGCCATCAAAAATACCGGCGCGGATATTGTGGGCTACGGCGCGCCGGTGCTGCCCGGCGCAATGTTTTTGGCTGCCTATATGCCGGACGGTCGCCCGGTCTGCGGACTGCCGGGCTGCGTGATGTACGCCAAGCGCACCATCTTTGATTTGGTTCTGCCGCGCCTTTTGGCGGATGAACCGGTGACCGCGCAGTGGCTGCACGGCCTTGGCAATGGCGGGCTGTGCCTGAACTGTGAGGAATGTCACTTCCCGAACTGCGGGTTCGGCAAGGGGGTATAACGGATGGCGGAACTGACCCATATTGACGAAAACGGCAACGCCCGCATGGTGGACGTGGGGGAGAAGCCCATCACCCGCCGCGAAGCCACGGCCGTGGGGCGCATCACGATGAGCGCGGACTGTTTTGCCATGGTCGCGCAGGGGCGCGCCAAAAAGGGTGATGTCTTAGGCGTGGCGCAGGTCGCGGGCATTATGGCCGCCAAGCGCACCTTTGAGACGATCCCTCTGTGCCATCCGCTGGCGCTGACCAAATGCACGGTGAATTTTGCACTTATCAGCGAGGAAAATTCCATTGAGGCAAGCTGCACAACCTGCTGTGACGGCAAGACCGGCGTTGAGATGGAGGCGCTGAACGGCGTGAGCGCCGCTTTGCTCACAATCTATGATATGTGCAAGGCCGCCGACCGGGGAATGGTCATCTCGGACATTCACCTTGCCGAAAAATCCGGCGGCAAGAGCGGGCATTTCGTCTTTGGCGGGGAGGAAACGGTATGAGGGAACTGCTGCAAACGCTTTTGGACCACCTGCCCGCCGTGCTGGTCACTGTGACGGCGGCGCACGGCTCGGTTCCGCGCGGCCCGGGCGCCCACATGGCGGTGAACGCGGGCGGACGAATCTTCGGCACCGTGGGCGGCGGCGCGCTTGAGGCCAAAGCCATCCGCACCGCACAGGCGGTGCAGCAAAGCGGCGAGCCTTTGTGCCGGCTTGAAACACTCACCCCCGAGGGTGAGGTCGGGATGGTCTGCGGCGGGGATGCCGAACTGCTCTACCAGCCGCTGACCGAGCGCGACCGCCCCACTCTCGCCGCCGCGCTGGCGGCCTGCGAGGCCGGAACGCCGATGTGGCTCGGCTTTGACCGGGTTTCCGGCGCGCTCACCCTGCTTGATTCCCCCGCCTGCCCGAGCGCGGAAACCGTCTACTCCGAGCCGCTTTTCCCGGCGGGAATTGTCTATATCTTCGGCGGCGGCCATGTCGCACAGGCGCTGGTGCCGGTGCTGGCCGCGGCAGATTTCCGCTGCGTGGTGCTGGACGACCGGCCGGAATTCTGCGAGCCTGCACGTTTCCCCGGCGCATGGAAGGTGCGGCAGGTGGATTTTGATGCGCTTGATTTGGACGTTCATGCGGAAGATTTTCTCTGCATCATGACAAGGGGGCACGGCGCTGACCTTGCGTGTGAGGATTTTGCACTGCGCACGAGGGCAAAATACATCGGCGTCATGGGCAGCCGCCGCAAAACCGAAACCCTCAACGCTCGCCTGCGTGAGCGCGGATTTGATGAGCGGGATTTGGCCCGGGTCAGCACCCCCATCGGGCTGGATATCGGCGCGCAGACACCGGCCGAGATTGCGGTCTCCATTGCGGCACAGCTGATTGCGGTGCGCGCGGGGAGGATATGGCAGTGAAAACGGCCTGTATTCTGATGGCAAGCGGGCTGAGCCGCCGGTTCGGCGCTGACAAGCTGATGGCGGATTTTGGCGGCGAACCGCTCATTGCGCGCGCGGTGAAAGCGACCGATGGCCTGTTTGATGTCCGCATCGTCATAACGCGCAGCGCCGCCGCGGCCAGCTGGGCCAAAGCACGCGGCCTTGCCGTGCTGTTCCATGCGGAACCGGACCGCGCCGATGCCATCCGTCTGGGCCTGGCCCTCACCGACACGGCGGACGGCGTGCTGTTCTGCCCCTGCGACCAGCCGCTTCTGCGCAAAGAAACCGTGGCGGCATTGCGGGATGGGTTTGCCGCCGCGCCGCAGTGCATCTGGCGCCCGGTTTTTGACGGCGTACCCGGCGCGCCGGTGCTGTTCCCGCGCTGGACTTACCCGGAACTGGCGGCGCTCCAAAAAGGCGGCGGGCGCGCGGTGATTGAGCGGCATCCCGGTTCGGTGCGCACAGTCTTGGCGAAAAGCGCCGCTGAACTTGCCGATGCCGACACCCCCGAAGCCCTTGCGGCGCTGGCGCAGATGCTGAAAACCCGATAATTTTTCTGTGTCCTTCCGTGCCTCGGCTTGGACATGACCCGCACCTGTGGTATAATCAAAAGGAAATCGTTTCGCACAGGAGGAAGTTTATGAACGAAAAAAAAGAAATGCGGCTCACCGTTGCGGCGGGCCTGCTCATCGGCGCGGCCGCGGTCGCGCTGGTGCTGTTTGGCAACCCGGCCAACATGGGATTCTGTATTGCGTGTTTTTTGCGTGATATGGCGGGTTCGCTCGGTCTGCACAGTGCGGCGGCAGTGCAGTATATGCGGCCTGAAATTATCGGCCTTGTTCTGGGCAGCATGATTCTTGCCCTTGTCCGCCATGAGTGGGCGCCCAAGGGCGGCAGTGCGCCGATGACCCGCTTTGTGCTGGGCTTCTTTGTGATGATCGGCTGCCTGATGTTCCTTGGCTGCCCGTTCCGCATGATCCTGCGTCTGGCGGGCGGTGACGGCAACGCGCTGTTCGGCTTAGCCGGCTTTGTTGCGGGCATTCTCTGCGGCGTGTTCTTCCTCAACCGCGGCTACACGCTGCGCCGTACTTACCGCCTGCCCACCACCGAGGGCGCGGCGCTCCCCACCATCCTGATTGCGTTCCTCGTCATTCTGGCCGCGGTGCCCTCGCTGCTCCGATTCTCCACGGAAGGCCCCGGCTCCAAGCACGCGCCGCTGCTCATCAGCCTGGCCGCCGGCCTTCTGGTTGGCGCGCTGGCGCAGCGCACCCGCCTTTGCATGGTGGGCGGCATCCGTGACTTTGTTCTGTTCCGTGAAAAGCGCCTGCTCATCGCCTTTGTTGCCATCTTTGCGGCGGCCTTTGTCGGCAACCTCATCACCGGCAATTTCAACCCCGGTTTTGCCGGTCAGCCCATCGCCCACACGGACGGGCTGTGGAACGCGCTGGGCATGATGCTCGCGGGCTTTGGATGCGTGCTTTTGGGCGGCTGCCCGCTGCGTCAGCTGGTTCTGGCCGGTGAAGGCAGTGCCGACAGCGCCGTGACGGTGCTGGGCCTGATGGCCGGTGCTGCCTGTGCTCACAACTTCGGCCTTGCCTCGAGCGGCGAAGGCCCCACGGCGGCCGGCCGCGTGGCTGTGGTCATCGGCCTTGTTGCCGTGACCCTCATTGCCTGCTTCAACACCTTCAGAAAGGACAATGCCAAATGAAAAAGCTCGATGCACGGGGACTTTCCTGCCCCGAACCCGTTGTGATGATCCGCAAGGCCATGCAGAGCGGTGAGGATGCCTATGAGATGGTCGTGGACAACCACGCCGCCAAGGAGAATGTCACCCGCTATGCCGAACATCAGGGCTACACCGTGACGGTGAGCGAGGAGGGCAGCGACGTGACGCTGACCATGCGCAAATGACCTGCATCGCAACTTTTTACTCGCATTTCGGCGCCATCCGGTTCCGCAAACAGTGTGAGGAGCAGGGCCTTGCCGCCCGTGCCATGCCGGTCCCGCGGGATTTGAGCAGCAGCTGCGGCACCTGCGTCCGGTTTGAAGGAACCTGCCCCGACCCGGTGCCCGAGGAAGTGGAGCAGGTCGTTGAGGTGATCCCCGAGGGCTACCGCACGCTCTGGCACGCCGAATAAGGGCAGGATTCGATAGAACTTGCGGTGCCGTGAGCGCCTGCCGCCGTGCAGGGATGCTCGCGGCACTTTGAATTTGTGCGCAAAGGCGCCAATACCCCCAACGGAGGAAACACTATGGAAACAAAAGCCAAACTGACCCATTTGGCCGCCTGCGCCGGCTGCGGTGCCAAGGTGGGTGCGGGAACGCTGGCCGCACTGCTGGACGGCTTCAAGACCCGCACCGACCCGCGTCTTGTCGTGGGTTTTGACCGCAGTGACGATGCCTGTGTCTACCTCATCAATGACGAAACCGCGCTGATTGAGACAACGGATTTCTTCCCGCCCATCGTGGATGACCCCTACCTCTACGGTCAGATTGCGGCGGCGAACGCGCTGAGCGATGTCTATGCTATGGGCGGCGAACCGCGCCTTGCGCTCAACCTGCTCTGCACAACCGCCGCCATGGATGATGACACGGTGCGGGAAATTCTTCGCGGCGGCTATGACAAAGTGTATGAGGCGGGCGCCGTTGTGGCGGGCGGCCATACCATCCAGAGCGCCGAGCCGATTTACGGCCTGGCCGTCACCGGCTTTGCCCACCCCGACCGGGTGCTGACCAACAGCAATGCAAAGCCCGGCGATGCGCTGATCCTCACAAAACCGCTCGGTGTCGGCGTGCTGACGACCGCCGCCAAGGCGGATTTGGTGGAGGAAGAACTGCTGCACCGCGTCTGGAACCAGATGGCGACACTCAACCGCGCGGCGCGGGATGTGATGGTCACTTATCCCGTTCACAGCTGCACCGATGTGACGGGCTTTGGCCTGCTCGGCCACAGCTATGAGATGGCGCAGGGCAGCTCGGTGAGCATCCACCTGCGCGCGGCGGATATCCCGTACCACAGGGAAGCACTTGAACTGGCCGATATGGGCTTTTTGCCGGCCGGGGCTTACCGCAACCGCGACTATGTCAGGGAAATCTGCGTTGCGCCGGGGATTTCCCGCGCCATGCAGGATATCTGCTATGACCCGCAGACGAGCGGCGGCCTGCTGTTCGCCATCCCGCAGGACTGCGCGGAAGACTGCCTTGCCAAGCTGGACGGCGCGGCCATCGTCGGCTATGTGACCGAACGGCAGGACGCGGCGCTCTACCTTGAATGAGCGGCATCTCAGCGCGAAAACCCGGGAGGAATGAACAAAATGGAACGCAAAAATCTGGTCATTGTGCGCGGCGGCGGGGATCTGGCAACGGGGACCATCGCGCGGCTGCACCGCTGCGGGCTGCCTGTGTTGGTGCTTGAAGCTGAACACCCCACGGCCATCCGCCGCACGGTGGCGTTCAGTGAGGCCGTGTTCACCGGTGAGCAGACTGTCGAGGATTTGACCTGCCGCAGGGTGGATACCCCCGCGCAGGCGCTCGAACTGATTGAACAGGGCGGCCTGCCGCTGCTCGTTGACCCGGCGGGGGACTGCATTGCGCAGCTGCGCCCCGCCGTGGTGGTGGACGCCATCCTTGCCAAGAAAAACCTCGGCACGCATCGGGATATGGCCCCCATCACGATCGCGCTCGGCCCCGGCTTCACGGCCGGGCAGGATGTGGACGCCGTCATTGAGACAATGCGCGGGCATAATCTTGGCCGCGTTCTCTATGAGGGAACGGCCATGCCCAACACCGGTGTGCCCGGCGTCATTGCGGGCCACGGCGCGGACCGGGTTATTCACAGCCCCTGCGGCGGAATGCTGCGCGGCGTGAAAAAAATCGGGGATGTTGTGCAGGCCGGGGAGCCGATTGCTTTTGTGGATGAAACCCCCGTCCCGGCGGCGTTCACGGGACTGCTGCGCGGCTTGATTGGGGACGGCGAGGTTGAAAATGGCCTGAAGATTGCCGATATTGACCCGCGCGCCGATGAGTACCGCAACTGCTTTACGATTTCTGACAAGGCAAGAGCCATCTCGGGCGGTGTGCTGGAGGCGCTGTTTGTCCTTCACCGCCGCAAGGGGATGACATGGTAACGGCGGTCGTGGGCGCAGGGGGCAAGACTACTCTCATCCATGCGCTGGCACGGCAGTACCGTGCCCAAAACCGCCGCGTGCTGGTGACCACGACCACCCATATGTATCGGGAACCCGGTATGCTGCTTGACCCCGATGCCGCGCGGCTTTGCGCGGAACTGAACGAACGCGGCTATGCCGTGGCGGGCACCCCGGCGCCGGAAGGCAAATTCGGCCCGCTGCCGCGCGAAGTCTACCTTGCCGGCTGTGCCGCCGTCGATGAAGTGCTGGTGGAAGCGGACGGCGCGCGCGGGCACCTGATGAAACTGCCCGCGGCGCATGAACCGGTCATCCCGGACAATGCGCAGACGATTATCCTTGTCTGTAACCGCACGGCAATCGGGCATACGATCGCTGAGGCGGCGCACCGCCCGCAGATTGTGGCGGATTTCCTCGGGAAATCTTTGGATGCACGCCTCACTGCCGCGGACTTTGAGGCAGTTGCAAAGCGGTATCTTGAACTTCTGCGCGCCGAACACCCCGCCTGCCGCGTGGTGTACCATCCCGTACCCGAAGAACGCTGAAAAACCCTGAATAACACAAACCGCCCTGCGGCACAGTCAAAGCTGCCGCAGGGCGGTATTTTTGCGTTAAGGATTCAGTATAAAAGCATGACGTCCATGGGATTCAGTGCAAGCGCGGCGGGGAACACATCGGGGCAGTCCGTGGTGGGCATTCGCCACCAGACGAGCTGGGCGGCGGGGCTTTGCCCGGCAAACCGGAACGAAAAGACCCGCTCGAACGGCTCGGCCATCTCCCCGCATTTTTCCACCGCAAAGGCGTTTGGCGCACCTCCCGGCACGGCAGGGTAAAAGGCATGGGCACGGATGCCCACGGCCTGTACCCCATCCCTGACAGGAACCCCTGTTTGCAGGCAGATACCCCAATCGGGGATTTGAACGGCAAATTCGCCGCATTTTTGCGCGGGTACGATGTTTTTGCACCCGGTCAGCACGGCGGCGGCGGGGCAGCCGGGGTCGGCGAAGAGCGCGGCGGAAGGTTTGTGCGCCGCCACGCGCCCCGCATCCAGCACGGCAATATTCTCACAAAGGCAGTAGGCCTCGTCCCGGCTGTGGGTCACAAGAAGCACATCGCGGCCAAATTCGGCCAAAAGGCCGCGCAGTTCCATCTGAAGGCGTTCGCGCAGGTGGCTGTCAAGGGCGGAGAACGGCTCGTCGAGCAGCAGAAGTTCCGGCTCACTTACAAGGATGCGCGCAAGCGCCGCACGCTGCTGCTGCCCGCCGGAAAGTGCGTAGGGACGACGGTTTTCAAGCCCTTCCAGCCCGAGCAGGGCAACCGTGCGGCGCAGCTTTTCCTCTTTGCGGGCGTGGTCCTTTTCACCGTGCATCCCGCAAAGAATGTTCTGCCGCACCGTCATGTTGGGGAACAGCGCATAATTCTGGAACAAAAACCCGACCTGGCGCTTCTGCGGCGGCAGGTCAATGTGATGTTCGGAGTCAAAAAGAACTTTGCCGTTGAGTTCAATGCGGCCGCTGTACGGCTTATCAATGCCCGCAATGCAGTTGAGTGTCCGGCTTTTGCCGCTGCCCGAAGCCCCGAGCAGCCCCAAAATCCCCCCGGAGGTGGAAAAGTTTACATCTAAGCGGAAATCGCCGTAATCTTTTTGGATATCTACCGTTAAACTCATCGTTTCACCGCCTTTTTGCGCTGCCGGTCCTCCAGCAGGTTGACGGCGAGCAGCACCGCCGCCGAGATGGCTAAGTTGACAAGCACCCAGCGCATCGCGCCGGCCTCGTCATTTGTTCGCCAGAGCTGGTAGACGGTGGTCGAGATGGTGGCTGTGCGCCCCGGTGTGTAGCCGATGAGCATACTCGTTGCGCCGTATTCGCCCAGCGCCCGCGCAAAGGCGAGCACCGCGCCGGCTAAAATCCCCTGACGGCAGGCGGGCATCCGGATGCGCCAGAAAATGTAGGTGTTGGAAAGCCCCAGCGTCTGCCCGGCATGGGCGAGCGTTTCATCAAAACTCTCAAAGGCGCCGCGGGCCGTGCGGTACATCAGCGGAAAAGAGACAACTGCCGCCGCCAGTACACCGCCGTACCAGTTCATAACAAACCGGATACCAAACTGCGCCAGCCAGGCGCCCAGCGGCCGGCGCGTGCCAAAGATCAGCAGCAGAAAATACCCGCAGACAGTGGGCGGCAGCACCATCGGCAGAGTTAAGACGACATCCAGCAGGCCCTTGACGGCGCGGGGCAGCCGTGCCGCATAGTAGGCCGCCGCAATGCCGGCAAAAAATACAAGGACCGAACTGATGGCCGCAATGCGCAGCGAGTTCCAAAGGGGATACCAGTCCATTCGCGGAACGCTCCTTCCGGGACTTTTCCTCAGCCGTTCGTGACCGGGCTGAACCCGACCGACTCAAAGATCTTCATCGCTTCTTCGGTTTGCAGGTAGTCAAGAAATTCCCGGGCCGCTTCGGGGTGAGCGGCGGTTTTCAGCACGGCGGCGGGGTAGATGACCTGACCGCACATCTCGGCAGTGGCGGCATCCACCGGCGTCAGCCCGGCGCTGTATGCGTCCGTTGCATAGATAACGCCGCAGTCCACACTGCCCTGCGTGATTTGAGTCGTGACTTCCTTGACGTTGGTGCCGTAGGTGATGCACCCGGCGTTCGCAAGCGCAGTCTCGTCAAGGCCGTACCAGGCAAGAATCTTCTGGGTGTACTGACCGACCGGCACATCGCTGTTGCCCATGGCAAGCAGAACATTGCCCTGCGCAAGGGCGTCGGCCAAGTCGTCAAAACCGGCAAGGTTGGCGGGGTTGCCCTCCGGCACGCAGAGGACCACGCGGTTTTCGAGCAGATCCACGCGGGTTTCGTGGTCCACATAGTCGGTGCTGACGGCGGGATCGGCCGCCGCGTCCAGCGCGTCCATCTGCTTCTGACCGGCGGAGATAAAGATGTCGCACGGGGCATCCTCCTCAATCTGGGTCTTGAGCGTGCCGGAGGATTCATAGCTGCACACAACCGTCACGCCGGGGTGGGCGGCTTCATACTGTGCCTTGATGGTGTTGAGCGTCTCGGTCAGTGAGGCGGCGGCAAAGACGATGATTTCCTGTTCTTCGTTTGCGCTCTGCGCGGGGGCGGAACTCTGTCCGCCGCAGGCGGCAAGCGCGGCACAAAGAGCCGCCGTGCAGAGCAGGAAAATCAGTTTTTTCGCGTGTTTTATTGTACATTCCTCCATTATGAATCGGCCTGTTCGCCCCGTAATAGCGTCATGCCGTGGGGAATAACGGGCAGAAAAACATCCATACACTCCCCGCACGCTTTGGGGCTGCCGGGCAGGTTGATAATCAGGGTTCGGCCGCGGATAACCGCCACCGCGCGGGAGAGCATGGCCCGCGGCGTGATGGCCATCGAAGCTGCGCGGATGGCCTCGGCAATGCCGGGCGCCTGCCGATCCGCCACGGCAAGGGTGGCTTCGGGCGTGATGTCCCGTGCGGCAAATCCGGTTCCGCCGGTGGTCAAAATCAAATCAGCCTGCCGCTGGTCGCAAAGCCGGATGAGATTTTTCTGCAGCGGTGCGGCTTCATCGGCAAGCAGCAGCTCCTCAATCACTTCGTAGCCTTCCGCTTTCAGGCGTGCGGTGATGGCAGGGCCGCTTTTGTCCTCCCGCTCACCGTTTGCACAGCGGTCACTCAGCGTGATGACCGCCGCCTGCCAGGGGCGCGGGGACGTGCGCGGGCAAAGGGTCATTTCATCCCCCGGCGCAATCACGCCGGGCGCAAGCACGCGGGCAAACACGCCCTCCCGGGGCATGATGCAGTCCCCGGTGCGGCGGTAAATCTCACAGTGGCTGTGGCAGTCCTTGCCAATCTGGGTGATTTCCAGCAGAACCTCGCCGCAGCGCAGAAGCGTCCCGACCGGCAGTGCGCAGAAGTCAAACCCCTCCACCACCAGATTTTCGCCGAAGGCGCCGGGCATTACCTGCGCGCCGCGGCGGTTGAACTCCTCAATCTTGTCGGCACTCAGCAAACTGACCTGGCGGTGCCAGTTCCCGGCGTGCGCGTCCCCCTCAATGCCCCAATCAACCCGGAACCGGGCGCAGGGAACGGGGGTCTTGACGGTGCCGCGCACTTCGCTTGTGCATACGGCAATGACCTTCCCCATTGTGTTACCCTCCAATTTCACTCATGCCCCGCCGCTCGGTGATGCCTGCGCGGTCCTCAAAACAGTGGGCGCGCGGTTTAGCGGCAACGGCACGGCACAGCG
The DNA here is from genome assembly GCA_029006135.1 of Oscillospiraceae bacterium. Lineage (GTDB taxonomy): Bacteria > Bacillota > Clostridia > Oscillospirales > Ruminococcaceae > Gemmiger. The sequence goes on from JAQXGE010000082.1 coordinate 47,246, forward strand.
CCGCGCGCAAATCTTCCTCGCTGCCGCTGTGCAGTGCGCCGCGCAGATCAACGCTCTCGCCATAGCACAGGCAGGGCTTGAGCAGCCCCGTGCAGGTCAGGCGGATGCGGTTGCAGTTTTCACAGAAGCGGTGGCTCACCGCATCAATCATGCCGATGCGCCCCATCAGAGCATCATCGGCGTAGTAGTGGGCGGGACCATTGCCCCGGCACTCATTGACGGCGTGCAGGCCGGGCCATTCGGTGCGCAGAATCGCAAGCGCTTTGTCCCGGTCAGGCCCGGGATCTTCCCGCCCGGCGCCGATCGGCATGACCTCAATAAACCGCACGTCAATCGGGCGTTCGGCGGCAAACCGGGCAAGGGAAATCAGCCGTTTTTCACATCCCGGCAGCAGCACGCAGTTCAGCTTGGTGCGCAGCCCCGCCGCCAATGCGGCATCAAGACCCGCCAGCACATCAGGCAGCCGGTCTGCCCCTGCAATGCGTGCGTATTCCGCCCGTTCCGGCGCATCCAGGCTGATGTTTACCCCGTCAAGCCCGAACGCGGCCAATTCTTTGGCCAGCGGCGCAAGCATGGTGCCGTTGGTGGTCAGCGTGACGGACTGAACGCCCGGAATTGCCTTGAGCCGCCGCAGCAGATCGGCACAGCCCGGGCGCATCAGCGGTTCGCCGCCCGTGACCTTGAACCGCGTGATGCCAGTGCTTACAGCCGCCTTGACTGTGCGCAGAATCTCCTCATCGGTCAAAATCCCGTCCGCCTGCACGCAGGCGCCGTCAGGCGCACAGTAGCGGCACCGCAGGTTGCACCGGTCGGTGACCGAGATGCGCATATAGTTAATGCTGCGCCCAAATGTGTCCTGCATCGCCGCGTTGGCTCCTTTCCCGCTGAATCCAATAAACCTCTTTATTATATCACGCTCCCGGCGTGCCGTGCAACCGTGCAGGGCGGAAGAAAGGCGGTTGTGGGTGTATGCCATGTTCACCAAAGGCCGGCGCGCAGATTTTACAATTGCTCCTCTTTCCATGCGGCGGAAAACATGGTATAGTAAGAGTACTATCAATCTTTGTCGAAAAGGAGGGCGGACATGGCGGCGATCATTCGCACGGTGGGACTGCGCAAGGTCTATGTCACCGGAAAAGAGCGGGTCGCAGCGCTCGATGACGTGAACATCTCCATTGAGAAGGGGGAGTTCTGCTGCATTGTGGGCCAGTCGGGAAGCGGCAAATCCACACTGCTCAACCAGCTTGCGGGGCTGGAAAAACCCACCCGCGGCAAGGTCTTTATCGGCCGGCATGAAATCAGCGCCATGACCGAGGATGAACTGGCCCGCTTCCGTCAGGCGCATCTTGGCTTTATCTTCCAGAGCTACAACCTGCTGCCCAGCATGACGGCGGCGGAAAACGTTGCGATGCCGCTTATGTTCAAGGGAATCCCCAAGGCTGAGCGGCTTGCGCGGGCCGAAAAGGAACTTGAGAGCATGGGGCTGAAAGGCCGCGCCAAACATCTGCCCAGCGAGATGAGCGGCGGTCAGCAGCAGCGCGTGGGCATTGCCCGCGCCTTCGTCACCAACCCGAAGGTGATTTTTGCCGATGAGCCGACCGGCAACCTTGACTCGGTTACTTCCCGGCAGGTGCTGTTCCGGATGCTTGAGATGACCCGGACCAGCGGGACCACCCTCGTGATGGTCACCCACCAGCCCGAATTGGCCGCCTGTGCCGACCGCATTGTGACCATTCTGGATGGCCGTGTGCAGTCCGATGAGGTGCAGGACGCGGCTGTAAAAGAAAAAAATCGCGCCGAACTCCTTGCCTCGCTTGAGGGCAACACGGAGATCGGCGGTGCCGCCGCGGCGGCAAACTGAGTTTCATGAGGTATCAGAATAAGGAGGAGTTTCCCTTGAAAAAATTCCATCGTTTTGCGTCGATTCTTTCGGCGGCGGTGCTGGCGTTCTCGCTGACGGCCGTGAGTGCCGCCGCGGATGAAACCACCGTGCCGGAGCCCGTGCCCACCTCTGCGCCCGAGCCCTACAACTCCGGCTCGGCTTACATCATTGCCCAGACCGCAACCGATGCGGCGGGCGGCGAAATCTCCGCCATTGAGCGGGAGGACCGCTTCAATCTTGTGCTTCGTGTGGCGGATTACGGTGCCTGCGATGCCAACATTACGGCAGATCAGATTTCTGCCCGCATGAACTCCGCGGTGTTCACCTTTACGGGCAACGCCGAGATTGGCCAGCTCTTTGAGGAGACGGACGCCAACGGCGCGGACTATTACAGCTATGTCCTGCTGTTCCGGGATGTCATTTATAACGGCGGCGGCAACACGGCGTCCATCAACCTGAGCTACCTGAACTCCACGCTGGAGATGCAGCAGCTGACCGTCACGCTCGGACAGTGCGTGGACGAGGAGCCCAGCACCCCCAACCTGATGATTCGGGAATCCAGCTACGGCAGCGAAGCCGTTGTGGCCGGCACCCCTTTCACCCTCGATCTCATGCTCTATGCGACCGGCGGGGAGGAAAATCTCAATGACGTGGTGGTTTCCCTCGCTTTGCCGGACGGCATCACGATGACGAGCGGCAGCCTGACGACCTATGTGGGTGCGATGGAGCCCAAAAGCACCCGCAATGTCAGCTTCAGCCTGACCCCCGCGGCCGGGTACACGGGCGGCGTGGCCAACATCTCGGTCAGCCTGTCCGGCACCGGTGCTGATACCAACGCTGCGGTTTCCGGCATGGCTACGACGATTTCTGTGCCGATCAGCCAGCCGGACCGCTTTGAACTGGGTCAGCTCGAAGTGCCCGAAGTTATCTATGTCGGGGATTCCGCCTCGGTCACCCTTAATTTTGTCAACAAGGGCAAGACCAGTGTGGACAACCTTGAAGCGTCCATCTCGGGCGAAAATCTCGGTGTGGACGTCAGCCAGCAGTATCTCGGCAACCTTGCCCCCGGTACCGAAAACAGCGTGGACTTTGACCTTGCGCCGCAGACGGCCGGAACCCTTGAGGGAACCATCACGCTGACCTATGAGGATGCCTCCGGCGCCGTGCGCACCGTGACCAAGGACTTCTCCGCCATGGTGGAGGAGATGAACTATTTCTACGATGATCCCTCCCTCATGGAACCCGATGTGGTGGAGGAGGAACCGTCCGGCCTGCCGGTTTGGGGCTGGGTGCTGATCGCCGCCGGTGTGCTGGTCGTCCTTGTGATCGTGATCCGGGTGGTGCGCAAAAAGAAAAAGGCCGCCGCCCTCGCGAAACTGGAGGACAGCGACGATGAAGATCTCTGACCAGATCAGTCTGGCCGCCAAGAACCTTTCGCGCCGCAAGGGCCGCACCGCGCTGACGGTCATCGGCGTCGTGGTCGGCACCTGCCTTATCGTGGTGATGATCTCGCTGGGCATTGCCCAGAATCAGGCCAACGAGGAGATGCTGGCGTCCTGGGGCGATTTGACCCAGATTGAAGTGTACAACGGCGGCATGACGGCGAACGGCGAACAGGTCACGCTCAATGACGAGAGCCTTGAGAGCATCCGCGCCCTTGAACACGTGACCACTGCCACGCCGTTCTATCAGGCATACAATCTCAACGGCTATGTGGCGGCAGGGCGCAGTGACCGGTATCAGATTACCCAGCTTTACCAGTTTGTCGGCCTTGCCCCCGAGGCAATGGAGCCGATGGGCTTTACGCTGCTGGACGGCACCTGGCTGGATGATTCCACTTCCTATGGCAAGGACACGATTCCGGTCATCGTCTGCGAGAATACCGGCTACAATTTTGAGGACACCCGCAAGAGCCAAAACAGCCAGAAGCGCTACCGCTGGCAGGGCATGACCGATGCCAACGGCAACCCGCTGGAGCCTTTTGTGGATGTGAACAAGGACGATATGACGCTGACCCTCGTTGCTCAGTCCGACACCGGCGCGGAAAAGACCCGCAGCTGGAAGCTGGAGGTCGTGGGCACGATTGCCAGCGACTACGCAAAGGGCTGGTGGACGGATTCCGGCATCGTGGTGCGCCTGAAAGATATGAAGATGCTGATGAAGGCCTACGGTGACCTGATTAAAGACCACAGTCTGACCCAGACCACCACCTATGACCAGGTTTACGTCAAAGTGGACGATGTCAAGAATGTTGAGGATGTTGAGAACGCCATCCATGACATCGGCTTCACAAGTACCTGGTCGAGCACCCAGCAGCGCAACGATATGCAGCAGCAGGTCGCCCGCAGTCAGATGATTCTCGGCGGGCTGGCCGCCATGAGCTTGTTTGTATCGGCGCTCAACATCATGAACACCATGACAATGGCCATCTACGAGCGAACGCGGGAGATTGGCATCATGAAGGTGCTGGGGTGTGAGCTGAGCGACATCCGCCGGATGTTCCTGATGGAGAGCGGCTTTATCGGCTTCATCGGCGGCGTGATCGGCGACCTGATTGGTCTGCTGGTGAGTTTTATCCTCAACAATATCAGCACAATCCTTGCGGTGTTCGGCGCAAGCGGGTCACTGGACCTGTCCGGCCTGATGAACGGCGGGTACTATTACGGCGGAACATCCTCCGCCATCTCGGTCATTCCGCTCTGGCTCCTTGCCGCGGCACTGCTGTTCGCAACCCTCATCGGACTGCTTTCCGGCATCGGACCGGCCGGAAAAGCGGTCAAAATCAGTGCGCTTGAAGCAATTCGGCACGAGTGAGAAAAAATTTGCAGCCCCTGCACCCTCTCCTGAGCGGGTGCAGGGGTTTTTACTTGCAGCCCCGCCTTTGCGGGACGGTTCCTGTTATAAGGCAAGCATACTCCTATTGCCTTTGTGTTGCTTGCGGGAAATAGAGAAAAGCCTCCCCTTGAAGCAAGGGGTGAGCGAAGCGAAGGAGCGGGAGTGAATGACAGTCCAGTGGACTGTCAGAGCCGCGACCGGATTTGCCGCAGCAAATTGTCGGCGGGAGCCGACTGAGGGGATTTAAGCCTTTCGGTAAGCTGCCATTTATCTTCAACAGCACCTGCTGCCGCAGGCGGTACTCTTTTGTGACCAAAAGAGTACCCAGAAAAGTCTCGCTGTTCCGACGCAGCGAATCCGCGGCCAGGGGGCTTCGCCCCCTGGACCCCACGAATAAGGATGAAAATAATGAAATCCACCCCAAAGTCTACGACCGGACAGACTTTGGGACGGATTTCATTATTTTCGATTAAATAACCGTCCCGCTGTCTGCGGGACGGTTCCTGACGTGAGATAAACGCTCTTGTGTATTTTGAAAGTTTGCGGGAGTAGAGAAAAGGCTCCCCTTTTTTATAAAGGGGAGCTGTCGGCGAGAGCCGACTGAGGGGATAAAATCCTTGCCGTAAACTCCCATTCATCTTTTTCTACATTCGCTCTTCCGCGCTTCCTCTCTTGACAAATACCCCCTGGGGGTATATAGTAAAGATACCCCCCCAGGGGTATTGAAGGAGGAGGCAAAATGGAAGAAAACGCAAAGTGTCCGGCCTGCGCGGCGCGTAAAAAACAGCGCAGTGAGGAAGAATATAAGAATCTTATCCATCGGCTGAACCGCATTGAGGGGCAAATCCGGGGCATCCGCGGCATGGTGGAGCAGGATGCCTACTGTGTGGACATTCTGACCCAGTCGGCGGCGGCAACAGCGGCCATCAACGCATTCAACCGCGAACTTTTAGCGCAGCACATCCGCACCTGCGTGGCGGACGATATCCGCGCGGGGCGGGAGGAGACTGTGGATGAACTGGTCGATACCCTCCAAAAGCTGATGAAATAACCGGAGGAATGCAAAATGGAACAGTACAGCGTGACGGGCATGAGCTGCGCGGCGTGCAGTGCCCGTGTGGAAAAGGCGGTGTCCGCCGTGCCGGGCGTGACATCCTGTGCGGTGAGTTTGCTGACCAACTCTATGGGCGTGGAGGGTACCGCTGACCCCGCCGCCGTGGTGGCCGCCGTGGAACAGGCCGGTTACGGCGCATCGCTCAAAGGTGCAAAGGGGAGTGCGGGCAAGACTGCGCCGGACCCGCTTGCGGACCGTGAAACCCCGGCGCTTCGGCGCAGGCTGATCGCCTCCCTTGAATTTTTAATCGTATTGATGTATTTTTCCATGGGGCACATGATGTGGGGCTGGCCGGTCCCGGCGTTTTTTGCTCACAACCACCTTGCGATGGCGCTGCTTGAGATGCTGCTCACCATTGCTGTGATGGTGATCAACCAGAAGTTTTTCGTCAGCGGGTTCAAAAGCCTTTGGCATCGCGCACCCAACATGGATACGCTGGTGGCGCTCGGTTCGGCGGCGGCGTTCGGGTACAGCACAGTGGTGCTGTTCGGTATGACTGAGGCGCAGACCCGCGGCGACACCGAGGCGGTCATGCAGGGCATGATGGAACTGTATTTTGAGTCCGCCGCGATGATTCTGACCCTCATCACGGTGGGCAAAATGCTCGAGGCGCGCGCCAAGGGCAAGACCACCGATGCACTCAAAAGCCTGATGAAACTCGCCCCGCAGTCCGCAGTGGTCGTTCGGGACGGCAGGGAACAGACTGTCCCGATTGAGCAGGTCCGTGAGGGGGATCTCTTTGTTGTGCGTCCCGGCGAGAATATTCCGGTGGACGGCGTGGTGGTCGAGGGCACAAGCACCATCAATGAGGCCGCCCTGACCGGTGAGAGCATCCCGGTGGACAAGGCCCCCGGCGATACCGTGAGCGCCGCCACCATCAACCAGGCGGGGTTCATCCGCTGCCGTGCCACCCGCGTCGGGGAGGACACCACGCTCTCCCAGATTATCCGGATGGTCAGCGATGCGGCGGGCACCAAGGCACCGATTGCCAAGACGGCGGATAAGGTTTCAGGCATTTTCGTCCCGGCCGTCATCACGATTGCGGCCGTCACAACGGTTGTATGGCTTGCGCTCGGCCGCGATGTGGGCTTTGCGCTGGCACGGGGCATCAGCGTGCTGGTTATCAGCTGCCCCTGCGCGCTGGGACTGGCCACGCCGGTCGCCATCATGGTCGGCAGCGGCGCAGGAGCCAAAAACGGCATCCTGTTCAAGACGGCGGAGTCCCTTGAGCAGACCGGCAAGGTGGACATTGTGGCGCTGGACAAGACCGGCACCATCACCGCGGGTGAACCGCGCGTGACGGATATATTGCCCGCACCCGGCACAGAGCAGGCGGAACTGCTCGAAGCCGCCTTTGCGCTGGAACGGTGCAGCGAACACCCTCTTGCGCGGGCGGTCCTTGCCTACGGGCAGGAAAAAGCGCTTGCGCCCGAGGACGTGACCGACTTCGCCGCTCTGCCCGGCAACGGGCTGCGCGGGCGATGGAAAGGCAGGGACCTCTGCGGCGGCAGTGAGAGTTTTATGGCCGCCCAAACACAGCTGCCCGAAACCGTGCGCGAACAGGGGCGCAGACTGGCACAGCAGGGAAAAACGCCGCTCTATTTTGCGCTGGACGGCCGGGTTCTGGGGCTGATTGCCGTGGCGGACGTTATCCGGGAGGACAGCGCCCGCGCCGTGCGGGAGATGCAGAACATGGGGCTTCATGTTGTCATGCTCACCGGCGACAATGAGCGCACCGCGCGGGCCATCGGCGCCCAGGCCAGCGTGGACGAGGTCGTGGCCGGCGTGCTGCCGGACGGCAAGGAGGCCGTCATCCGGCAGCTGCAGCAGCGCGGAAAGGTGGCAATGGTCGGGGACGGCATCAATGATGCCCCCGCCCTGACCCGGGCCGACATGGGGATTGCCATCGGCGCGGGCGCGGATGTGGCGGTGGATGCGGCGGATGTCGTGCTGATGAAGAGCCGCCTGAGCGATGTGCCTGCCGCCATCCGGCTGAGCCGTGCCGTGCTGCGCAACATCCACGAAAACCTGTTCTGGGCGTTTTTCTACAACACAATCGGGATTCCGTTGGCGGCGGGCGTTCTGATTCCGCTTGGCCTGACCCTCAATCCGATGTTCGGCGCGGCGGCGATGAGCCTGTCGAGTTTCTGCGTTGTCTCCAATGCGCTGCGGCTCAACTGGTTCAAACTGTATGACCCCCGCCATGACCACAAAAGAAAACACGGCACCCCTGCCGCAAAGGCAGAAAATTCAACACAGAAAAGTGAGGAAACAACGATGAAATGTACGATGAAAATCGAGGGCATGATGTGCCCCCACTGTGAAGCCACTGTCAAAAAGGCGCTTGAAGCTGTTCCCGGCGTCGAGGAAGCCGCTGTCAGCCACGAAGCCGGCACCGCCATCGTCACGATGAGCGCCGGAACCGACCGTGAAGCCCTGCGCGCCGCCGTTGAAGCCAAGGATTACACGGTCGTGGGGATGGAGTAAAAAGAACCCTGGGGGTTTTGCCTGCGGCGTGTGGAGCGCAGGCGCTAAATTATTAGGAAGTTAATTGGATTAGAGATTCGGTTCTCCTTACACAGGGGAGCCGAATCCCCAATCCCGCAAACTTTCAAAATACACAAGAGAGTTTATTCCACGTCAGGAACCGTCCCGCTGAAGCGGGGCGGTTATTTAATCGAAAATTTGAAAATTCGTCCCAAAGACTGTCCGGTTGTAGTCTTTGGGGTGAATTTTCAAATTTTCATTCCTCTTTGGGGGTCTCGGGGGGCAGGCCCCCCGAGCCGGGGATCGCTGCGTCGGAACAGCGAGACTTTTCTGGGTACTCTTTTGGTCACAAAAGAGTACCGCCAGCGGCAGCGATTGTTATAAAAAATAAATGACAGTTTACCACAAGGTTCAAATCCCTTCCGTCTCGCTTCGCCGATCCACCTCAGTTCCGCGCTAAGAGACGGCTTTGCCGGCTGCGCTCCACTGAGCCGCTTGCGGCAGATGTCATAAAAGCTGCCCGCTTTTCTAAACAAAACCACCCCCGCCGGGTAAAACCCGGCGGGGGTGCATTTGGTTGGTGCTTATTTTTTGCCGTCGGCGCGGTTGTCGACGTTGGCGCTGCGCAGTTCGCTGAGGGGGGTGACGAGAATCTGCCCCTCGCCTTCCAGAAGATTGTCCGGCATAAAAAGACGCTTGGAGGTGTCCAGCCCCTCAAAAGTCATATCCATCAGCTCGGCAATCTCGCGCTCGGCCCACTGCGCCGCAAGGTCGTAGACGCTTTCGATGCTCGGAATGACGCGCTCGCCGCGCACCTCGTAGGAATCCACCTCGGGGCCGTTGGAGTAGTCATAGGTGATGACTGGCGTGCCGTCATCGTCCTCCCAGCCGTGAATCATGATGAGCTGTACGCCCGCCGCCCGCTTTTCCCGGGCAATGGGAAGAATCTGGTCCTTGGTGATGATGGTCTTTTTGTTCGTTTGCATGGGAACACCTCATTTATCGTTTTTATCAGCAGATTCGGGGGAGCTGGGCGCCGGCCAGCCGGGTCAGAACGCGGTGCGCGCCCAACTCGGTCCGGAGCACCACCCGGCCCGGAAATTCTTTGGTCACTTCGCCGATGCACACGGCGCCCTCGCCGCCCGGCAGTGCGTGCAGTGCGTCAAGGATGGCGGGTGCGGATTCCGGCGCGGCCAGACAGAGCATCCGGCCCTCGTTGGCACAGTACAGCGGGTCAAGCCCCAGCAGTTCACAGGCGGCGCGGACTTCAGGACGTACCGGAATATCCCGCTCGAACAGGCAGATGCCAAAACTCTGCCCATCGGTAAACTCGTTCAGCGTGGTGGCAGCGCCGCCTCGGGTGGCGTCCCGCAGCACCCGCACGCCGCCCGCCGCACAGGCGGCCGCCGCCAGATGATGCAGTGCCATACAGTCACTGACAATGGGGCTTTCAAAGCCCGGCCCAAGGTCCGCACGGGCCAGCATGACCGCCGTGCCGTGGTCGCCGATCGGGCCGGTGACAAGGACTTTGTCGCCGGGGCGGATGGCGGCGGGGCTCAGCCCCGGCGTGTGCACCACGCCGATGCCGGCCGTGTTCAGGTAAACGCCGTCCCCGTGCCCGCGTTCCACAACTTTTGTGTCACCCGTGGCAATGCAGACCCCGGCCTCTTTTGCCGTGCGGGAAATAGATTCCACAATGCGGCGGAGCGAAGAAAAGGGAAAACCTTCCTCAAGAATCATCGAGAGGGAGAGCCAGCGCGGCTCGGCACCGCACATGGCAAGATCATTCACCGTGCCGCAGACCGCCAGTTTGCCGATGTCCCCGCCTGGGAAAAACAGCGGCTGTACAACAAAACTGTCTGTCGAAAACGCAAGCTGCTCGCCGGGAGCGGGCACAACGGCGCCGTCACCCAGCGCATCCAGCGCCGGGTTCGAGAACGCGGGGCGCAGCAGTGTGTCAATCAGTTCGGCGGTTTTTTCGCCGCCGCTGCCGTAATCCAGCGTCACAACACCATGTTCAAAGTCAATCATCGGTCATACCCTCCGGTATTTGTAGGCCGCGGCGCACGCGCCCTCGCCTGAGACCATGCACGGCCCCACCGGGTCGGCGGGCGTGCAGATTTTGCCGAACAGCGGACAGGATTCGGGCCGGACAGCGCCGCGCAGGACTTCCCCGCAGCGGCAGCCCGGCGTCTCGGTGCCCTCACCGGGAACAAAACCGAACTTTTTTGCCGCATCGTACTCGGAAAATTCCGGGCGGATGGCCATGCCGCTGCCCGGAATCAGCCCAAGGCCGCGCCAGTAGTCATCCTTCGGTTCAAAAACCTGCTCCATGGCGGCGCGGGCAGCGGGATTGCCGTCCGCACGCACGGCACGCGGGTAGTCGTTCAGCAAATCGGCCTGCCCTGCAGCGGCCATGCGGCAAAGGTCGCCCACGGCCCGCAGCAGATCGCCCGTCTCAAACCCGGCCACAACGGCCGGACGGTGATACTCCTGCGGCAGGAACCGGAACGCTTCCGCGCCCATGACCGTGGCCACATGACCGGGGCAAATCAGCCCGTCAATCACGCAGTCGGGGTCATTGAGGAGCGCGCGCAGCGCAGGTTCCGTGTATTTGCCCAAAGACAGGACGGAAAAATTGTGCAGCTTTTCCCGGCTTGCGGCCAGAATGCAGGCGGCGGTGCCGGGGGCGGTCGTCTCAAACCCAACGCCGAGAAAAACAACCTGCCGCTCCGGGTCCTCCCGCGCGAGGGTTAAAGCATCGGCGGCGGAATAGACCATCCGGACGGCGGCGCCTTTTGCGCGGCAGGCCGCGAGCGTTTCGCCCCGGACGCTCCCCGGAACCCGCATGAGGTCGCCGAAGGTAGCAATCACCACGCCGGGCGTCAGGCTCAGCTTGAGCACGGCGTCAATGGCGCCGGCCGGCGTGACGCAGACCGGGCACCCCGGCCCCGAGATAAGCTGTACCTGTGCGGGCAGCAGTTCCCGCAGCCCGGCGCGCGCGATGGACATCGTGTGGGTGCCGCAGATTTCCATCAGGCGCAGCGGGTGGGACTCGTCATGGCCGGGGAAGCTGGTGGGAAAATCAGGGATTCGCGGCATCAAGAACCTCCCGGTACGCCTCCCGGTCGGCTTCGGCCTGAACCGGGTCTACAATCTCAATGGCAAAGCCGGCGTGGACAAGAAGATAATCGCCGGGCTTGGCGGCGGGCACAAAATCCAGCCGAATTTTGCGCCGCACACCGTCAAATTCGCCGATGCCGTCATTCTCGCACCGCTCGATCAGTTGTAAAGGAACAGCAAGACACATGATGGTAAGCCTTTCTGGATAAGAAAAAGAGGGAATGGGGTAAAGGGATTTTCCGCAGCGATGCGTAAACACCTCTTTAATCCCACATAGAAGAAAAAACTATAAAAGCAAGCTTAATCTTAAGGCGGAACCGTCCCGCCAAAGCGGGGCGGTTATTTAATCGAAAATTTGAAAATCCGTCCCAAAGACTTTCCGGTCGTAGTCTTTGGGGTGGATTTTCAAATTTTCATACATCTTTGGGGGTCCAGGGGGGCTGGCCCCCTTGGTCGCGGTCCACTGCGTCGAAACAGTGGGACTTTTCTGGGTACTCTTTTGGTCACAAAAGAGTACCGCCCGCGGCAGCGGATGCTATAAAATATACACGGCAGGTTATGGCAAGGTTGACAGTCCCTCAGTCTCGCTATCGCGAGCCAGCTCAGTTCCGCGCTAAGAGCCGCCTGCGGCGGTTGCGCTCCACACGCCGCTGCGGCGGCAGCCCTTGCACAGGGGAGCCGAATCTCTACTCCCGTTTTCTCCAGTAAATTTGGACGGTTGTGATTTACAAATCCGCTCCCGCTGACAATTTGCTGCGGCAAATCCGGTCGCGGCTCTGACAGTCCACTGGACTGTCATTCACTCCCGCTCCTTCGCTTCGCTCACCCCTTACACAGGGGAGGCAGTCACTAATCCCATTAACGACGGAAAAATGGCGGCTACGCTCCACACACCGCGGCGGCAGCCCTTGCACAGGCACGCCTTGGCGGGAAAACATCCCTCAGCTATGCGCGGCGATGGCAAGCTGGCCGAGGGAAAGCCCCTCGTCACCGGGGGAGACACGGCGGTGCGGATACACCGCAAAACCGGCCTCGGTGAGACGGGCGGTGATGCCATTCAGCAGCAGCTGATTGAAAAACACCCCGCCCGAGAGCACAACCCGGCAAAGCCCCGTCTGCTCCCGCGCGAGCACACAGCAGCGCAGCGCAAACTCAGTAAGCGTGTTGTGGAACCGCTTGGCACGAACCGCCGCAGGCGCGGGGTCAGCGAGCAGCGCGCGGATGAGCACACGCGTGTCCAGCCGCGGCAGGGAATCATCGTCCGTGAAGGTGACAGGGTAACAGCCTTCCTCCCCGGCCGCACGGTCTGCCAGCGCTTCGAGCGCGGCGGCCGCCTGCCCGTCATAGCTAACCGCGGCAGTGCCGGTGAGCAGGGAATAGACCCCGTCAAAGAGCCGGCCCATCCCTGAGGAGGCAGGACAGCTGATGTTTTGGCGCAGCATCGCGTCAAAAAGCGGATTCTCTTTGCGGACGCAGTCCGCATCCCGGCAAAGCGCATAGGCGATGCGGTCAATGTTTTGGATGGCCGCGTCACCGCCCAAGAGCTTTACAGAATGTATAGAAGTGATTCTATGATACGAAGTGTAATCACCGACCAGGCATTCCCCGCCCCAGATTGTCCCGTCATCCCCCAGCCCGGTGCCGTCCCAAATCAGGCCGATGCAGGCGCCTTCCAATCGCCGGTCCGCCATGCAGGCGGCCATGTGGGCGTGGTGGTGCTGAACCGCCAAAACGGCCCCGCCGCGCGATGCCGCATAGCGGGTGGAGAGGTAATCAGGGTGCAGATCACAGACAAAGCGCTGCGGCGTCACGCCGAACAGTGTTTCAAACCGCGCAATCTGGGTTTCGTAGTGGGTGAGGGTCTCGGCGTTCTTCAAGTCGCCGATGTGCTGGCTGCAAAAAGCCATTTTTTCACGCCCAAGCGTGAAACTTGCTTTCTGCTCTGCGCCGAGTGCCAGGATGCCGTCCGCCGGGAAATCCAGTGTGACGGGCTGCGGCACATATCCGCGGGAGCGGCGCACAAAGTAGGGCGCGCCGTTTGGCAGGATGCGCAGCAGCGTGTCATCACAGCGGGCGGCAATGTCCCGGTCATTGAGCAGGAACCCGTCCGCAATGCCGTGCAATGCGCGCAGAGCTTCTGTGTTGTCAATGAGGGCAGGCAGCGATGACGGGTTAGCGCTCGTCATGATGAGCGGGGGCATCCCCTCGAGCAGCAGTTCATGAACGGGGGTGCAGGGCAGCATCAAGCCAAGTTCCGGCCCGGAACTCACAAACGGCAGTGCATCGGGGTCGAGTTTGCGCAGCAGCACAATGGGCCGCCGCGGGCTTTGCAGTGCGGCGGCTTCTGCTGAACTTATCCGGCAGAGCGCGCGGGCGGCGTTCACATCGGGTACCATAAGCGCCAGCGGCTTGTCCGGCCGGTGCTTGCGGCGGCGCAGTTCCGCCACTGCGGCTTGACTCCCGGCAAGGCAGGCCAGATGGAACCCGCCTAATCCCTTGACGGCAAGAATCCCGCCGTCAAGCAGCAGCGCGCGGGCGGCGGCAAGGCCGTCACCGGGACATTCGGCGCCGTCTTTGTCAGCAAACCACAGCCGCGGCCCGCAGTCCGCACAGCAGTCCGGCTGGGCGTGGTAGCGCCGGGAGGCAATGTCCCCATACTCCGCCGCACAGTCGGGACAGAGAGAAAAGGACGCCATTGTGGTGTTTTTTCGGTCATAGGGCACGGCGTTCAGAATTGTGAAGCGCGGCCCGCAGTCGGTACAGTTGATGAACGGGTAATGATAGCGCCGGTCGGCAGGGTCATGCAGCTCCGCCAAACAGGCGGGGCAGGGGGCCGTATCCGGCGTGATGAGGGTGCGCGGCACTCCGCCGGTGCTGGGCAGAATGACAAACTCCTTCTCCCCGCGGGCTGTTCCAAGCAAATCCGTGCGGACTTCGTCCACCAGCGCAAGCGGCGGCGCGTCCTTGTGCAGTGCCTGCACAAAGGCGTCCAGTTCCGCCGGTTCGCCTTCCAGTTCCAGCGCAACGCCGTCCGGCGTGTTGCGCGCCCATCCGGTCAGGCCGTGCGCCGCCGCCAGCCGGTGCAGAAAGGGGCGGAACCCCACGCCCTGCACCATGCCGGTCACCGTGACGGCCACCCGGCGGCGGGTCATTCCCCGGCCTTCTCGGCCGCAGCTTTTTCGGCGGCCGCCTTCTTCTTAGCCTCGGCGGCGGCCTTCATGGCGGCCAGCTGCTCGGGGGTGAACTTGGGCTTGGGCGGGGCTTTCTTGATGAAGGTGCCCGAAACGAGGAAATCCTCGTGGCAGGTGCCGGTCATCATGTAATCGTCAGTCAGCGTGATGCACTTGCGGGAGCAGAAATCCGCGCACAGACCGCAGAACGTGCAGCTCGTCATATCAAAGGTGAAGGTGATCTGCATATCGCCCGGTTCGCCGCCCGGAGCGGGAACCTGCGTGCGGGTCATGCAGTGGGGGGCGCAGACGCGCTCACACATACCGCAGTTGATGCACTTGGAGGCATCGTAGGCGATGCGGCCGCGGTAGCCCGGCTGGGCCTTGGGCGGGTCCCCGGCGGGGAAGGCTTCGGTCACCGGCTTTTTGAACAGGTTGCTCAGTGCGGTGCCAAGGTAAGGCAGTGTCGGCATTACTTGTGCATCTCCTTCCGCTTTTCTTTGAGGATTTCGGCCGCCTGCGCGATGCCGGCCATGATGGCTTCCGGTTTGGGCGTGCAGCCCGCAACCGAAACGTCCACATGGCAGTATTTTTCCAGCGGGCCGCAGATGGCATAACTGCCCTTGAAAACGTTGCCGCTGCACGGGCAGGAACCGACCGAGACCACACAGTACGGTTCCGGCACCTGTGCCAGCGTGCGGATCAGCCGGTCACGGCTCTGCAGCGTGACGGGGCCGGACACCAGCACAATATCCGCCTGACGGGGGGAACCGCAGAGCTTGCAGCCCAGCCGCTCGGCGTCGTAGCGCGGCGTCAGGGCGGCGACAATTTCAATGTCGCACCCATTGCAGCTTCCTGCGTTGATGTGATACAGCCACAGGCTCTTGCTCATGGCGTTGTCAATGGCATTTTGAATGAAAGACATGGCAGCTCCTCCCTTACACGCCGCACCAGACCAGAATCAGGCTGACGGCGGCGAGCGCCGTGACGGTCGTCCAGTAGAAACGGAAAATCTGCTCCACCTTGAACCGCGCCGTGATGGCGTGGGGCAAACTCATCGAGACAAAGCAGACCAGCGTACAGAGAACGAGGTGAATCACAACGTCCGCAAGCAGGAACCCGGTCTCGATATGCAGGAACATGGCGCAGAAAAGACTCGACATGACGTACATTTTGATGACGTGCATCATCTTGAACTGACCCAAGGGGCGGCCGGAATACTCGGCCAGAACGCCCTCGCAGATTTCGGTCTCTGCCTCGTCAATGTCAAAAGGCTGCTGACCGACCTCACAGGGGATGATGAAAAGCATCGCGATGGCGGCGGGCAGCAAAGACCAGCGGAAAATCATCGGTCCGTTGGCGCTCTGCCAGGCGCACAGGTCAGCAAGCGAGAAGGTGACGCCCGCAAGGCAGAAACCATCCCCCGCAGCGCGGCCCACGGCCAGCATGACCAGCACAAAGGGCAGCTCATAGCTGATCATGGCGACCATCTCACGCGAGAGGCCGACCCCGGCAAAGGGGGAGCCGGACGCCGCCGAGCCGATGATGAGCATAACGCTCGCAAAGGTCAGAAGATACAAGATGACCACAAGGTCAGCGGAGCCGGAAAAAATCGACACGCCGCCCACCGGGATGAGCATTGCCGTCACAAAGATGCTGGCAAGACCCAGCGCCGGCGCGGCCAGAAAGACCGTGCGGTTGGCCTTGCGGGGAATAATCGTCTCCTTGCCGCAGCACTTGAGGTAGTCATACCAGGGCTGGAGCAGCGGGGGACCAACGCGGCGCTGCATCCGTGCGACCAGTTTGCGGTCAAGACCCGCCAGCCAGAGCGCCGCCAGCAGCGTAAAGAGCAGGCCGGGGAAAATCAGAACTTTGCCAAGAATGGTTAAGACAGACATACTTTCCCCTCCTCTCACAGAAATACCGCGCAGTAGCACAGCACGGCGGCCAGGCACAGCACGCCGTACAGCGCATAGTCATTGACGATGCCGCTGTGCCAGTCATGCCAGAACGAAAAATACTTTTTGAGGTTTTCCTTGAAGCCCCAGAACAGATCCGAGCCGCCGACCTGGGAATAATGGCTCTCCTCACCGGAGAAGAACGGCTCATACTTGGCGTTCTCGGGCAGGACCTGCTCATCCTCAACGTCAGGCTCGGCAAGCGGTTCCGGCTCGCTGCGGCGGCCGCTGACCGCCACAATCGTCATGGCACAGCAGACAAGAACGAGCAGAAGCAGCCAGACAATGGGCTGCCATGCGCCGATGAGGGTGTACTCGGCCGCACCGGCTGCTGCCGTGCTGCCGCCGAGCATCTGCGCGGCGTAGGCTTCGGCGTTCAGCGCCGCACCGGCGGCGGGGCGCAGGAACCAGTTGCCGAACTGCTCGGGGAACAGGCCAAGCACAACACAGAAAATTGCCAGAATCCACATGGGCAGGCGCATCGCGGCGGGACATTCCTTCACATCGGCGTACTTGGCGCGGCGCTGACCGAAGAACACACTCTGCGTAACCTTGATAAAGGAGGCGAGCGTCAGCACCGAGGTCAGCAGTGCGACCACGCAGGCCAGAATATAGAAGAAGTTGCCCGTGGAGCCGGCTTTTTCAAACAGAGCCTGATAAATCATCCATTTGCTGGCAAAGCCGTTGAAGGGCGGCAGGCCGCTGATGGACGCGGCACCAATCAGGAAAAGCGCGGTGGTGCGCGGCATATTCTTGGAGAGTCCGCCCAAATCATCGAGGTCAAGGCTGCCCGTCTCATGCTGGACGGCACCGGCGACAAGGAAGAGAAGGCCCTTGAACAGCGTGTGGTTGATGGCGTGGTACAGCCCGGCGCTCAGTCCGAGCGGGGTGCCAAGACCCACGGCGGTGATGACATAGCCCACCTGAGAGATGGAATGGAACGCGAGCAGACGCTTGAAGTTGTGCTGGTTGAAGGCCATCGTCACGCAGATGAACATCGTGACCATGCCAAAACCGGTGACAAGGTAGCTCACCGTGGACTCACTGATATTCTGGAACAAATCATAGGTCAGGCGGATGATACCGTAGACGCCGCACTTGGTCAGAACGCCGGAAATCATCAGCGAGATGGAAGCGGGCGCCACGGCGTGGGCATCCGCCGCCAGGGGCTGGAACGGGAACAGGAACGCCTTGGTGGCAAAGCCGACAAAGAGGAACGCAAAGGCCGTCACCATGGTGGCGTTCATGTGCGAGGGAGCGAGCTGGGCGATCTGCGCCATGTTCAGCGTGTGCAGGTTGGCGTAGACGAGAATCGTGCCGACCAGCAGGCTCGTCGAACCGATGGAGCCGACAACGAGGTACTTGAATGCACCCTCGAGTGCGCCGTCATAGTCATTGCGGAACGCGGTCAGCGCTACGGCGGAGAAGGTCATAATCTCCACCATGACATAGACGTTGAACAAATCGCCGGACAGCACAAGGCCCAGCACGGCTCCGGACAGCATGAGGAACAGCGTGTAGAAGTTGACCTGGCTGTCATCCCGTGCCATATAAGTAAAGCTGTAAACGCCCGAGACCATCACGGCAATCGTGACAATCAGGCCGAAGAACAGGCTCAGCGCATCCACCTCAAGGCCGATGCCGTAGGCCCAGCCCGCATCGGGCGCCCAGCCGCCCATCCAGTAGCAGATGGTGCGTCCCTCAAAGAATACGGGACGGATCAGGGCAAGCATCATGCCCAGTGCAAGAGCCATTGCGATAAACACAACGGTGTTGCCCACTTTGCGGCTGCGCCGGCCCAGCAGGCTGTTCAGAAATGCCCCCATGAACAGGGTCATGATGGCAAGAATCGGTAAATTTTCCATCAGCCGTGCAACCTCCTGATCTCGCGGGTGTCCAGTGTGCCGTAGCGCTCATAGAGCTTGATGACCAGCGAGAGAGCCATGGCGGTGATGCACGCACCAATCACGATGCTGGTCAGGGTGAGCGCCATGGGGATGGGGTCCACGAACACCGTGCCGGGATGAATCTCGCCGGGGGTGTAGATGGGCGCGGTTCCGCCGTTGGTGGCGCCGATGGAGACGATGAGCAGATTGGTGCCGTAGTCCACCACCGACATACCGATGACAATCTTGAAAAGGTTATGCCGGGTAATCATGCAGTAAAAGCCCAGCACGATGAAAAAGAACGCTGCGATGTAGTTAAAAGTCATTGCTGGTCCTCCTCTTCCTCGTCGCTCTCCGAGGTGGAGAGCATACCCAGCATCATGATGAGAAGGCATCCGATGCCCGCCATGACGTGATAGCCGACAGCGTTGTTCATCAGGATGGTCGTCTCGATATGGAACGTGTCAATGACAAAGTTCCAGGCAAAATCCAGCCCCACGATTACGCCGATCAGGCCGATGGCAATATACATCAGCTCGGCGACCGTCTCGGAACTGTGGAGAAAACTGGTCTTGAAAGTGGTGGACAGCTTCTGAGAGCCATACCCCAAAAAGACGAGCAGGACTGCCGAGGCAATCAGCACGCCGCCCTGGAAGCCGCCGCCCGGCGAGGAATCGCCGTGCAGGACAACATAGCCGCCGAACGTGCAGGCCAAGGGCAGGAAAAGGTTGGCGCCGTAGCGCACGATGATGCCGAGCGCCTTCTTTTTGGGGCGGGCGGGGGTTTCGGCAGCGGACGTTTCAGTGGAAATCACTTCGGGTTGATTCTGTTCAGCCATGGTTTTCCTCCTGTTCCGCGGGTACTTTCTCCGCTTTGCGGTGTTTGGGGCGGCGCAGGATGCACAGGCTGCCCGAGAGCGCGGCAATCAGGATGAAACTTTCACCCATCGTGTCATAGCCGCGGAAGTTGAACACGACCGAGAAGCAGACGTTTTTGGCGGATGTCTCGGCAAGATTGCGCGAGACAATGACGTGAGCCGCGCCGTCCGCGTTGGAGAGGTCGTAGGCATTGGGGTCTTGCTCGAGAGCGGCCACGTCCACATTGCCCGCAAAGGTCGGGGGCAGTTCGGCCAGCTGCACGGCGCAGAGAATGCCCATGAGCAGCACGACAGCCAGCGCCAGAATGGTCAGGCGGTAGTGGGTGGTGTGATGGTTTTCGGTACGGTCAAGCAGTGTATCCGGCTCGGTGTAGCTGAGCATTATTTTTCGTCCCCCTTCCCGATGACTTTGCGCAGGGCGATGATGTAGAGCACGGTGCCCAGCACCGCGCCGACGGCGGCCTCCGCGATGGCAACATCGGGCGCCTGAAGCAGCAGAAATTCCACAGCCATAAAGCTGCCCGCGGCCGCAAGGCCGATGATGGAATCCAGAATACGGTTGGCCTGCACCGCAACAAAGGCGGCGGCCATAGCGCCGATGAGCACCAGAACATTCAGAACCGAAACAAGATCAATCTGCATCGAAACCGTCCTCCTTGTAATCATCCTTCACAAAGCCTTCGCCGTGGGGGCGGTGGCCGCGCTTGTATGTGCCTTTGGTCAGTGCGTGCGCCGAGACTGCGCTCGACACCATAATCATGACGCCGATGAGCAGCAGCTTGACAAAGACGATGGCCTCAAGCCCTTCCACGGCGGCAAAAATCAGACCGGCAATCACGGCGCCGATGGTGCCGAGCGTTGTGATGCAGGTGGAAGCCTGCGCGCGGGAGAAAAATTCCGGCAGCGTGAGGATGCCAATGACCCCCACCGCGGCGAAGAAGATGCCGCCGAGCAGGCAGACGGCGGTCAATGCGACCCAGAGATTTTCCATCACAGTCTCCTTTCAAGGTACCGCGCCACGAAGGTGGTGCTGATAAAGCCCAGCAGTGCCGTCACGATGGCAATGTCCAAAAAGATGGCGCGCTCGCTGTACAGCGAGTAGAACACCAGCATCAGGCAGGCAAGCGTGTCAATCATATCCACCGCAAGGCACCGGTCGGCGGCGGTGGGGCCTTTCAAAAACCGGATAAAGAGCAGGATTGCCAGCACCGCATAGGCGATGGCACCAATGACAATAAGTGTTTTCATCCCCAAATCCTCCTGAGCCATTTTTCCATTCGGCCTTTAATCATCTCTCCGGCCACTTCGGGGTCGGACGATTCCATGTTCATCCACTGCACATACATACTGATTTCGCCGTCCTCATCAATGACATCCATCGTGATGGTGCCGGGGGTCAGCGTGATGCAGTCGGCCAGCATGGCCAGACCGTAGTAGTTTTTGATTCCGGTGACCGGAATCTTGACGATGGCCTGATGGAAAGGCCGGCGCAGAAGCACCGTCTTGGCCATTGCCCAGTTGGAGCGGAACAGCTCCCCGGTGAAAATGACCACGAAGAAAACCACCAGGTAGATAATGCGCAGCGGGTTGAAGAAGCGGAACGCATCCTCCTCGTTCTGGACAAAGAAGCTCGAGGAGAACAGCGCCGTGAGCAGGCAGACCACAACGCCCATCAGCAGTTCAGTGGGCTCGAGCGACAAAGTCAGCAGCAGCCAGAAAATGTAGCAGGGGATAAAGGTCACCACGATGGAGCGCAGGCGGCGTTTATGTTTTGTTTGCATGATTGGAGCCTCCTTTTAAGATTGCCGGGCGGCCTCAATGCGGGCCTCCAGCCAGGGCAGCAGTTCGTCAAGCCCCTGACCGGTGCGGGGCGAAACGCGGAACACGGCGGCGTTCGGGTTGACCCCTTTGGCATCGCGCTCCACACGCCCGTCATCAAAATCAAAATAGGGCAGCATATCGTACTTGTTCATAATGATGGCATCCGAGGTGGAGAACATCAGCGGATACTTGGGAACCTTGTCATCCCCCTCGGGGATGGAGAGCAGAGCGAGGCGGAAGGATTCCCCAATGTTGAACTCCGCCGGGCAGACAAGGTTGCCGATATTTTCCACAAACAGGATGTCCAGTGCGTCAAGGTCAAAGTGCGGCAGGATGTGACGGATGCTTTCGGCCTCAATGTGGCACGCGCCGTCCGTGTCGAGCTGAACGACCGGGATGCCCATCGCGTCAATCTTTTCCGCGTCAATCTGACCGGCAATGTCACCCTCGATGACGCCGATGCGCCAGCGTGAACGCATTGCCTCGATGAGCCGCACGATGAGGCTGGTTTTGCCCGCCCCCGGGCTGCCCATGACGTTGATCAGGCAGATGTGATGCTCGGCCAGCTCGGCCTTGACCTGCTCCGAAACATCCTCGTTCCATTCCATGATTTGGTGCATGACTTTGATTTCCATTTTATTCCTCACCATTCCGGGGCCTTATTCGGCCTCGAGACTCTCCACATAAAATTCCCGCCCGGTCAGCAGCTTCAGATCTGTCCCGCCGCAGGCGGCACACTGAATGTGCAGCTTGTCCACCGTGCCCTGCCAGCCGCAGGAGCGGCAGAGCATCGTGACCGGAATGCGGGTTAAAACCAGTTCGGCACCCTCGGCCATTGTGCCGGCGGCGGCCACGGCAAAGTATTCCCGCAGCACGGCGGGGACCACGTCCGAGTAGGCACCCATCCGGATTTTAATGGCGGTGATGCGCTTGGCACCCGCCTTTTTTCCCTCTTCCAGAGCAATGTTCAAAACGCTCTGGGTCACTGCCATCTCGTGCATCTCAGCAGTCCATGCAGCTGAAGCAGGGGTCGATGGAAGCCACAATCAGGCCGGCATCCGCCACCGTGTTGCCGCGCAGCATGGTGGGGATGGTGGGAGCATTGCGGAAGGTGGGCACATGGATGCTGACGCGCTTGTTGGTCGGGCCGCCGGCCGTGACGACTTTGTAGACCAGATGTCCGCGCGGCGCTTCGTGACGGGCCACAAACTCGCCTGCCGGAACCTTGGGGATCCGGTTGCCCTGGTTGAGTGCGCCGTCCGGCAGGTTGCGCAGCGCCTGGCGGATGATCGAGATGCTCTCAAAAATCTCCTCAACGCGGACCACCACGCGGGCAAAGACATCGCCGGTGGGGTAGGTGCAGAGTTTGAAGTCAAAATCCTCATAGGAGGAGTAGGGGGAATCCTTGCGCACGTCCATCGGCACGCCGGAAGCGCGCGCGTGAGGGCCTTCGGCACCGATGCGCACGGCATCCTCGTAGGTCAGCACGCCGACACCCTGGGTGCGCATGGCGATGGTCTTGTCATTCACAAGGAAATCCTTGATGCGGCGCATCCGCTCCTCAAGCTCGTCCATGCAGCGCAGGCACTCTTCAATCTGCTCGGGCGTGAAGTCACGGCGCACGCCGCCGATGATGTTCATCGCGTAGTTCACGCGGTTGCCGGTGAGCAGTTCAAGAATGTCCATCGTGTCCTCGCGGTCACTCCAAATCTGCATGAACATACTGTCATGGCCGACAATATGACACGCGACACCCAGCCAGAGCAGGTGGGAGTGGATGCGCTCAAGCTCCTCGATGACATCCCGGATGTACTGCGCCCGGCGGGAGACCTCAATGCCGGCGATGTGCTCGATGCAGCGGCAGTAGGTCCAGGCGTGGGAGTGCGAGCAGATGCCGCAGACGCGCTCCACCAGCGTAATGGTCTGAATGAAGTTGCGCTCCTGGCACAGCTTTTCAATGCCGCGGTGGTTGTAGCCGATAAAAACTTCGGCATCGGTGATGCGCTCGCCGTCCACAATCAACTTGGCATGGACAGGCTCCTCAAGCGCGGGATGGTAGGGGCCGATGGGAATCGTGTAACTCATGGTTTCCTCCGCAAAAAATCGCCGCTTGCGCGGTCGTTCACAAAATGCTAACAATTATACAGCAAACTATTTTATTTTACCGGATTTTTCCACTAAAATCAACCTTAAGACGTTTTATTTGATAAAAAAATCGCAAATCGTGACCTTGAATAAAAATTGCGAATGCAAATTGGTCAAATTGCCTATGAAAAGCCGGAACGGTACATCGGCCCAGAGGCGCAGGAATGTATAAAAAAGCCCGCACGCGGGACAAGATGCGTGCGGGTGCAATGAAAAATTCGTCAGTACCGAACCCGGAAGCTGCGCTCATTGGCAATGACGGGCTGCGGGGTACAGCGGAAGGATTCAATATGGATCCATTGGCTCGTTTTTGTGATGGTGGGAACCAGCCGGTCAAGGTTTTCGGGCGTGCCCTGGGCTTCCAAGGTCACTGAGCCGTCCCAGTTGTTTTCCACCCAGCCGGTCAGACCAAGCAGGCTCGCCGCATACTGCGCGCGGTAGCGAAAGCCCACACCCTGCACCGTGCCGGTGAACTGCCAGCGGCGGCGCTGCATCTCGGCGCTCATACGTCAGCCTCCTTGGCGGTGGAATCGGACGATTCGTCAGTCGGTTTGCTGTTTGTGACGGGGGTTTTCCGGTCCGATTCTTTGTGCAGCAATACGGCAGGGGCGGCCGCGCAGACAAACGCGCTGAGCAGCGCGCAGAGCGCGGGGGAGAGGACCACGGCCCCCAGCACGAGCACAGCGGCCTGACAGACGGCCGCTGCGGCAAGAACCCGCTCCAGCCGGGCGGTGGCGTGACGGGCAAGGCGGATGGCCTGCGGGATGGCGGCGGGGTCATTGCGCACCAACTCGACCGGCGCAATGCCGTCCCCGCGCCCGGCCGTGCCGAAGGCAATGCCCGGCGCCGCGGCCTGCAAAGCGGGTGTAAAGTCGGGACCGGCGGCCAGTGCGGCGGGGCCGGTGAACTGACGGCGGCGGACTTCCTCGGGCATTGTCTCATGCGTCAGACCGCAGACAACATGGTTTTCATCAAGATGCGCGCAGTTTGCCGCATGGCGGACGGATTCCGGCGTGTCAGCGGTCAGCAGAACGACCTCAAGGCCAAGCGCACGCAGTTCCTCGGCGGCTTCACAGCCGGCGTCCCGCACTGTCTCGCCAACGGCGATGAGCCCGGCGGGGTGGCCGTCCAGCGAGAAGTACAAAACCGTCATGCCGTCCCCGGCAAGGCGCTGCCCGGCCTGCTCAAGGTCGGGGGTCAGTTCGCAGTGCGCCGCAATAAATTCCCGGCTGCCGCCTGCGATGCTTTTGCCCGCAAATTTGCCGCACAGTCCCTGACCGGGAACGGCGGAAATATCCCGCACGGTGCTGAGCTTGATTTTTTCGGCCTGCGCGCGGCGCATAACGGCCTGCGCAGCCGGGTCATCGCACTGGCTTTCCAGCCCGGCGGCCATGCCGAGCAGGAAGCGGGCGGGCACGCTGCGGGTGCCGATGATTTCGGCTACCTCGGGGCGGTCGCTTGTCAGGATGCCGTCTTTTTGCAGCAGGACCGAGCGGGCAAGGGCGGTGTCCTCCACGCCGTCACCGGAGTGAAAGAGGATTCCGTCCCCAAGTCCCTGCATCCGGCAGGCGAGCAGTGCGGCGGGCCCGGCCAGCAGCGCTGCCAGCGGGCATCCGGCCGCCAGCACAGCGGCGGCGCGTGTCAGCGCAAAGGCAAAAGGCCGCTCGAGCAGCAGCCAGACAATCAGCACCACGATCGCCGCGCCGGAGAGGATGGCAGCGCTCAGCGAACACAGGCGCTCGGCTTTTTCGGCTGCGGGCAGGGTGTCCCCCTTCCCGCGGGCGGACCCCGCCATGCGGGACAGCAGTGTGTCGGCGCCGGTACTCTCGGCGCGGCAGATGAGCGCATTATCGCCGTTTTTGCTCCCGGCGTAAACGGTGCTGCCCTTTGACTTGTCCACCGGGGCATCACTGCCCGTGAGGAAGGATTCCTCCACCGAGGACTGACCTTCCATCACCACGCCGTCAGCGGGCAGAATGTCGCCGGGACGGAGCAGGAAGATATCGCCAGCCTTGACTTCCGCTGCGGGAATGTCGGTGGGGGTACGCCCGCGCAGCACACAGGCGGAGGCAGGCATACGGGCTTCGAGCGCCTCTGCCGGCGCGGCGGCGCGGCGCAGAAGAACCGCCGCCGCCCACTGTGCCGCACTGCCGCAGCAGAGAATGCAGCCGGCATGGAAAAAGAGCAGGGAAGAATACCAGTCGGCTGCCGGTGCGGTGTCCGTGCCGGAGATAACGCAGGAAATAAGCTGGATGAGGGCAAAAAGGCTGTATCCAAGGCAGAGCGCGGCGCTCAGGCAGAAAAGCGCGTCCTGCACCGCTGTGCCGGGGCGGTCTTTGCGCAGAGCCCCGGCCGCACGGCGAAACACCGGGAAATTCACCGCGCAGACCGGCACGGTCAGAATCAGCTGGACCACTGCGGCGCCGAGCAGACCTTGTGCCGAAAAACCCGCCGCCTGCGCTCCATACGCTGCCGCACCCATCAGGAGCGTGCAGATTAGAGAGACAATGGTGCGTTTTTTCAAAAGAATCGGTTCTTCAAAAATATCCATAGGTTCCTCCGAAAAAAGGAAAAAAATGAAAATGGGTAGCAACAAAAAGGGGACCGTTCGCGGCTCTGACAGTCCGCCGGACTGTCATTCACTCCCGCTCCTTCGCTTCGCTCAGCCCTTGCTTCAAGGGGGGCCTTGTCTCTACTCCCAATTGATTGATGCAGGGACGATGAAAACTTATTCAAAACAGCCCATCGGGCAGAAGAATATCCTCCTGCGGGACGCGGTCCCACGAAAACCCATCGGCAAGTTCTGCGGGCGTGCGGGGGTCGGGGGCAGACTGCAGGCCGCAGAGATAGCCGAGCCGGCCGATAATCTCCTCGGGCGTGTAGCGCGCCTTGAGCGTTTCAAGACTTACGTCCCCGTCCCGCTTGGAAAGCCGCCGCCCGTCAGACGCTAAAAGCAGCGGCATATGGATGAATTCCGGCGCTTTCAGACCAAGCTCGCCGTAGAGCCAAAGCTGGCGCGGCGTGCTGGAAAGCAGGTCGGCACCCCGCACAACCTCCGTCACGCCCATGAGCGCATCATCCACAACAACCGCCAGCTGATAGGCAAATACACCGTCCGCCCGCCGCAGGTAAAAATCCCCGCAGTCCTGCGCTAAATTTTCCCGGTAAGGGCCAAGATGCCCATCCATAAAGGCAATTTCCTCGTCCGGCACCCGGACACGCCAGGCGGGCGGGCGGGGGCGCGCGCGGGCGGCAATCTGTTCAGGTGTCAAGTCCCGGCAGGTGCCGGGGTAAACCACCTGACCGTCCGAACGGTGCGGCGCGTCGGCGGCATGAAGCTGACTGCGGCTGCAAAAGCAGGGGTAAACCAGCCCGCGCCGGTCAAGAATATCGTAGTAATGCTGATAAATGGCACTCCGCTCGCTCTGGTAATAGGGCCCGTGCGCCCCGCCGGCACTGCCGCCCTCATCGGCGGAAATCCCCAGCCAGGCAAGGTCGGATTCCAGCAGATCGGCAAAGGAGCGCGGGCAGCGCATTGTGTCCAAATCCTCAATGCGCAGTACGACCCGCCCGCCCTTGGACTTGGCGGACAGCCAGGCCAGCAGACAGCAGCACAGGTTGCCCAGGTGCATCCGCCCGCTCGGACTGGGAGCGTAGCGCCCTGTGACGGCGCTCATTCCAGCGTGTACCGGCCGTCCCCGAGTGCACGCAGATGGACCCGGTAGAATCCGGCAGCGGCCCGCGCCATGGCATCGGCATCCGCAGCGGAAGCGGTCTCAACCGCCGAGTGCATGGCCAGCTGCGCCAGACCAATGTCCGCCATGGGCACCGGAACCGTG
>JAQXGE010000083.1 GCA_029006135.1 Oscillospiraceae bacterium
TCTGAAAACATTGGAGGATGTTGGTCTGATCCGCCGCTGCCGGCCTTCGGGATACGGGGCCAGCCAAATCTACCTCTGCCTGCCGGAGGAGAGCGTTAAAAAGCCAACAACAGACGAAAAAAGCACCCCTGATGGTTCAAATAACAGACCGCCGACGGGTAAAAAAGTACCCCCTAACAGCAAGACAAAGCAACCAAAATTATCAGACGCATATTACCAACACGCTGAGGAGGAGAGTTTATGATGGATTTCGATTTTCTGCAAAGAAGGTGCGATATCTTTTCAGGGGCTGCGGCCCTGTATGACTGCACCTTCGACAAAGACAATGGCTCGGTGCCCCAGATGGAACAGGCAAAACGGTATGTGGAGCACTGGAAGGAAATGCAGGAAGCCAATCTGGGCTTGCTCCTCTGGGGCCAGCCGGGAAACGGCAAGACTTTTGCCGCCGCCTGCATCGCAAACGCTTTGCTTCAAAGCGACAAAATGTTCCCGCCCACGGTGCGGATGACCACCCTGGGCACCGTGCTCAATAAGCTTCCTGGCCTCAGTGCCCAGGACAAGGAGTTTTATCTGAACCAGCTTCTTACCTGCGACCTGCTGATTCTGGACGACCTCGGCATGGAGCGGCAGACGGACTACGCCCGGAAACAGGTGTTCAACCTCATTGACGGACGGTATCTGGCGAAACGGCCCCTGATCGTCACCACGAATCTCAGCCTGAACCACCTGAAAACCACCACCGATCTGGCGGAAAAGCGGATTTTCGACCGGGTTCTCGAGATGTGTGTGCCGGTATATTTCGGCGGCGGGAGCCTCCGGCCGGACCGGGCGAAGGCAAAGATGGAACAGTTCCGGGCAATCACCGGCGGCTGAGAAAACAGACAAGTCCCCAGCGCATAAATTTGTACGAGAAAGGAGGGTCAGGACAATGCGGAAAAAGGAATATGCCAGCTTGCAGTCCATCGAGGTTGGGCAGAAAATCACCCGGGAAGAAAATGCAGAATTTCTCTTCCAGCTGGAAAACGCACTGCTCCTGGCCCTCCTTGAAGATGGTAGCCTGACCCAGATGCAGTACCGCATCGCCTTTGAAAAGCTGAAGCGCCAGCGCCGGGGTCAGGCCAAAGCAGGAAAGGAGAATATTTGAAAGTAGCCGCCTATTGCCGAGTGTCCACGGACAAAGAGGACCAGTGGAACTCCCTGGAATCCCAGAAAACCTATTTCCAGCAGTACATCCAGCGTCACCCTGATTGGGAACTCTCGGAAATCTACGCCGATGAGGGCATCTCCGGCACCGGCACGAAAAAGCGTGCCGCCTTCAACCGGATGATGAACGATGCCTATGAGGGGAAGTTCTCCCTGGTTCTCACCAAAGAGGTCAGCCGGTTCTCCCGAAATATCCTGGACACCATCGCCTATACCCGGGAGCTGCGAAGCATCGGCGTCCACGTCTACTTCATGAGCGACGGCTTCGGCACCCAGGACGCCGACTGCGAGCTGCGCCTGACCTATATGAGCAGTTCTGCCCAGGAAGAGAGCCGCAAAACCTCCATGCGGGTCACCTGGAGCCAGCAGCGGCAGATGGAGAAAGGCGTGGTGTTTGGGCGCAGTATGCTGGGCTACGACGTAGAGGGCGGGAAGATGACCATCAACCCGGAGGGAGCGGAGCTGGTGCGGCTGATCTTCCACAAATACACAGTGGAGCAGATGAGCACCAGCCGCCTGGCAAACTGGCTCCGGGAGCAGGGGTACAAAACCCTGACGGGCAGCACCAAATGGACCGCCGCCCAGATCGTCAAGATTCTCCGGAATGAGAAATACGCCGGGGATCTGATTCAGCGCAAGACATACACCCCGGACTATCTGACCCACGAGAAAAAGGCCAACCACGGTCAGGTGGAGAAAATCATCCTCCATGAGCACCATCAGCCCATCATCGACCGGGAACTGTGGGAACAGACCCAGGCCCTGCTGGACAAAAACAACAAGCACAGCGATGCTCCCACCGCCCATTCCAGCACCCATCTGTTCTCCGGGAAAATCCGCTGCGGCGAATGTGGAAGCGGCTTCGTCAGCCGGGTGAAAACAACCCAAAGCGGCAGCTACCGCCGCTGGAGCTGCTCCAAGTCCACCACGGAAGGGTCTACCGAATTCGTGGACGGCAACGGCAACGCCATGGGCTGCTCCGTGGGTAAGCTCCTCCGGGACGACGATGCTTATGCCATGTTCCAGGCCGCCCTGGGAGCGCTGGATTTCGACCGGGAGGATGTGGTCACCCATGTGGCGGCGCTGGCGTTGGAGGCCATCCAGGCGGGCGAGACGAACGTAAGCGACACCCCGGAACGGCTGGCCTTTGAGATGGAGAAGATTCAGGAGAAGAAGGAGAAGGTCATGGATGCCTATTTAGACGGCGCATTCACCAAAGAGGAAATGCTGGCCCTGAAAGGCAAGTACGATGCCCAGCTGGATGCGTTGCGTCAGCGCCTGACCATGGCACAGGAAAAGCAGAAAAACGGCACCGACCGGGCACAGTTAAAGCAGGCCCTCACAGGCAAAGTAAACGCCCTCCTGAAGTGTAAGCAGGAAAGCGACATTCTTTGCCGCACCATCCTCGATCAAATTACCGTATTCAAAGACCGCCACATGGAACTGCGGTTTCAGGGACTACAGCAGGTGTTTCGGTTTGCGTAAGAAAAGATCAAAGGCGGTCAACTGCTATGGTTGACCGCCTTAGGCGCTGGGATGAATATTTCTTTCTCAGATCTGGTTATTTGTTTACGAACTTCACAGCGGTTCCGTACGCCATCACTTCCGCCGCACCCTGCATGACCGCCGCAGAAGCGTAACGGATGTTTACGATGGCATCCGCTCCCATGCCTTCCGCCTCAGCAACCATTCTCTTGGTCGCAAGCGCCCGGGCATCGTTCATCATTTCGGTGTAGGCCTTCAATTCGCCGCCCACAAGGGTTTTGAAACTCTGGGTAATGTCTTTTCCCAGATTTTTGGACTGGATGGTGCTTCCCTTTACAAGGCCCAGCATCTCCAGCTCTTTTCCGCTGATGTAATCAGTATTGACTAAGATCATCTTCTTCGCCCTCCTTGATTTCTTTCATTCTTTCTATGCAAACTTTCAGCATGACACCTGACAGCAGAAGCGGAACGATTCCCAGTATGTATTTCCAGATTCCGTCCAGCATTGCCATCAGCAGCGAAAAGTAAGCAACATAATACAGCACAAAAAGTCCCGTGATGACCATCGGCGCAATCATTTTTTTCGTTTGTTTTTTCATATTTCTCACCTGAATTCCTTTTGCTGCATCGTAGCATATTTATGGGTAAATTCCAAGACAATGCGGAAAGATTTTCATTTTCCCAACGGTTTCTTGATTGCTCGACTAATTTCCCGAACATAGTGTTCGGCATGGTTGATGGAAAATTCTCCGTGGTACAGACCGGGAAGGACTTTCAGGCAGCTTCCCGGAATTTGTTCGTGGATGATTTTGGCGGAGGTGCGCATTGCTCGGTTTTCTTTTTCTCCCACGAAGATCTGAACCTCTGCGGAGCAGTCCCCAATGGAATTCTTCAGGAAAAAGCGGGCGTTTTCCTGCAAAAAGGCAATCATGTTCTGCTTCGTGATGGCGCAGGTGTCCCGATAGTAATCGTCGAACAAATCCGGTTTCATATTGAGGGACTGGAACTGCAATTTGGAAAACCACTTGTGCCGGATCAGCCCATAGCAGCTTCCGAATGCTGGCTTGATCACGGCGTATGTGAGCTTCGAGGGCACAACCAGAGCGCTTTCCACGATTGCGTACTTGCAGATATTGCCCCGCTGGGAAAGAATCTCAAGCAGAATCTGCCCGCCCAGGGACAAGCCGCCCATCAGCAGAACGGAGCCGCCGAACTTCTCATCGATAAAATCAATGATTTCTGCCGCATTGCTTTCGATGGTCGTAAAATCCCGGTCACTGCCTGCGTGGCCGTCCAGAATCGGAAGAATCACATGGAAATCGCTCTGCAGCATTTCCGCTTCCTCCCGGTAATTCCACCAGGACAGCCCGCCGCCGTGGAGAAGCAGAATGACTTCCGGATTCTGTTTTCCGTATTCAACATAGTTCACGGTCTATTACCTCTTGCGTCATTTCAGTAAAATCACAACAGCTGCCACAATTGCCAGGATGATTCCCAGCAGAAGATATGCTTTTGGGTTTGCCCAATTCACGGTATATCCTTGCCGCCGAGGCTTTTTGACAACCAGATTCAAATCGGCTGGATTGCAGTAGGTAATGGCACCCGTGTCCCGATACCATTGCTGCACTTCCTGAGCAGTCCATTTTCTTTTCTCCATTTTTATCTGCCTTTCTGCAGGGCAAATTCCGCCGCTTCCGTGATCCAGGAAAGCAGCTCCCCGTCAATATCGGCAATACTTCCCACCATCACATGATGGGTCCAGCGACCCGGATAAGGTTCCGTCGCCACGTCAATCCGGGGCGATTCCTTCCGGTAACCCAGCCCAAAGGTCACCGTCATCCAAACCTCCGGGCGCTGGGCGGCTTTCCGGCAGGGATTGAAGGACACAAAGGCGAACCCACGCTTGTAAGAAAAGCTGATTTGCGTTTTGGACACTTTGATTTGGGCTTCCGGGATGCGGCTGAGAATCTGTTCTTCCAGATATTCATACATGGGATAGGCATCCATGTGTGTTCCGAAAAAACACAGAATATCGGATTGCAGGAATTCGTCCATAATTTCTGCCTCTCAATTTTTTCTTTTGATGATACCACACAATTCCAAAAAAGGATAGGGGGAAAGTACCGAAGCATTTCCAAGGAATGCGCAGCCGTCACCGCAGGTGGCGTTCAAAAGGGCTTGGGGAGATTTTCCCCAACAAGCCAAATTTGCAGCGGTTGCCCGAAGGAAAACCGGGGAAAAGTGGAAAGCGGAGCCGCTTTCCACTGCTTGCAAATTTGTGAACCGGTACCGGTTTACACTGCTTGCCAATTTGTGAAAGCCTGTTTTTTCTATTCCCAAACCGATTGAAAATCTCAATTTGAAATTGAACTTTCCGTGCCGGTGTGATACAATGATTTCGTCGAATTATGTAATTTTCCATCCTGCGCAAGAGAAGGAGATGCGATATGGCCGTAAGTTACAACAAGCTCTGGAAGCTCCTGATTGATAAAGGCATGACGAAAACCGATCTCATCAAAGCCGCCGGCATCACCACCAACGCCATGGCAAAACTGGGCAAAAACGAAGATGTCCGGGTGGAGGTGCTGGTAAAGATCTGCGGCGTGCTGGGATGTACTGTAGATGATATTATGGAAATCGTTCCAGTCAGTAAGGAGTAAAAGTCATGTTTTACAAGATGATTGAGCGGAAGAGAGATACCTGGCTGCAGTCAGCAGACTGTACGGTAAAGGATCTCCTTGCGTATATTGAAAGCACCGCACAGATGCGGGATGCGCAGATTGAAGCAATCAAAACCTATCTGTATCTAAAGATTGCCTGCAACTGCCAGCCACTGAAAACGTTATTTTGCCAGGGTAAATTCAACTCTCTGAATCTGGATGACCTTGCCGTTTCCAGAGGTACACGGGAATATCTGAAACGAAATCCTGCGGCAGCCGCTCTACTGGAATATGCCTGCCTGACCAACGATGCTGGTGAGCAGGTATCCCCCAAGCTGGAAGATCAAATCAAGAAGGCCCCGGAGAGCATCGACTATCAGCGGTTCTTTCGGGATGCTTTCTATGGCGTTTCCTACACCGATTACCTGTTTAGCCTGCCAATGGGTGCCGGTAAGACCTATCTGATGGCGGCATTCATCTATTTGGATCTGTATTTTGCCATGCAGGAGCCTAACAATCCGGCCTTTGCTCATAACTTCATTGTGTTTGCGCCGTCAGGCCTGAAATCCTCCGTGGTTCCCAGCCTGAGAACGATTCAGAAGTTTGATCCCGCCTGGGTAATCCCGGAACCTGCAGCTTCCGCCCTGAAACGCCAGATTTCTTTTGAGGTGCTGGATCAGGGCAAGACAGCCAGTAAGTCCAATAAAACCAAGAATCCCAATGTCCAGAAGATCGCCAACCATCAGCCCTTGTCGGAATTGTTCGGCCTGGTGGCGGTGACCAATGCGGAAAAGGTTATCCTGGATCGCATTCAGGAGAAGAAAGGCCAGCTGAGCTTCTTTGAAGAGAGCGACGATGACAAGGACCGTCAGGCGAACGAGCTGCGCAATCTGATTGGAAAACTGCCTGGCCTGGCAATCTTTATTGATGAGGTGCATCACGCTGTCAGCGATGAAATCAAGCTGCGTGCCGTGGTCAACCGTTGGGCAGAGAATGATACTGTGAACTCCGTTGTGGGCTTCTCCGGGACACCGTATCTTGAAAAAGCGGAAAAGATCCGTGTGACGGACAAACTCTCCATCGCTACAGCGGAAATCACCAACATCGTGTATTATTATCCGCTGATTGCCGGTGTGGGCAATTTTCTGAAGCGCCCGGTGGTGAAGATTTCAGATGTTGCGGACAGCGCTGTGATTATCGAAGCCGGTGTCCGGGAATTTCTGAACACTTACAAAGATACGGTGTACACCGGTGGATTGACAGCGAAACTGGGCATCTACTGCGGCACCATCGAGAAGCTGGAAGAAACAGTCTACCCGTTGGTTTCCAGAGTGCTGGCAGAATACGGCCTGTCTGCGGATGTGATTCTGAAATTTCACAAAGGCAACAAGCAGTACCCGCAGCCTTCCGACAGCCAGATGCAGTTCGATACGCTGGACACTTCCGTTTCCAAAATCCGCATCATTCTTCTGGTGCAGATCGGCAAGGAAGGATGGGACTGCCGCAGCCTGACCGGTATTATTCTTTCGCAGGAGGGCGACTGTCCCAAGAATATGGTTCTGCAAACATCCTGCCGCTGTCTGCGTCAGGTGCAGAAAGGAACTCCCGAGACAGCACTGATTTATCTGAACGATACCAATGCGGAAAAGCTGAATAGCCAGCTGCAGCAGCAGTACCACATTTCCCTGAAAGAGCTGACCCAGGCAGGTTCGGAAATCAAAATTCTGAACCGGTATGACCGCACCAAATATCTGAAACTTCCCAAAATCGATTTCTACCAGCTCCGGGTGAACTATGTGACCCAGCAGCTGGAAGCCGCAAATCCTGCCCGTGATATTCCAAATGCAGACCGGGATGCCCAAATCGCCCAGGCCATTGTGAAAACCACGGATTTAACCATGGAGGTCTCGTCTATCGCCGTAGACGATGAAGAGCGAGGCACGGTTCCGGCGACCTTCGCCTCTTGGCTTTTGGAAATCGTAAAGGGCAGCTTTGGCACATTGACCATGGCACAGCTGAAACCTTACGAAGAAGCGCTGAAGCAGATTTTCCGGACCATTACCTATGAGCATGACGGCTCCCGGTATTACAGCTCCAAATACGACCGTTCAATGGTTGAATCCAATGTTCGCAAGGCATTCTGCGACCGCCGCAGTTTTACCACCACGGAGGAAATGATCCCGGAGGAATCCAGTCTGCTGAACATTGCGAACTTTACACCTTCGGTGTCCACCACAAAGCCGGATGAGTATTATCCGAAACAGGACGTGGTGGAGCGCATCGTGCTGGATGACAAGGGCAGGCTGAAAGTGGATGCCAAAACGAAGCAGATGATGGATCTGGCGGAATCCACCGGAAACACCGCCATTCTGGAAATGCTGCGCAGGCAGAATTCCTCCCATCCTCAGAAAGACCGTTCCTTCCACTATTTGCCCTACCACACGGACAGCGGCTTTGAGCAGACGTTTCTGGATCAGGTTTTGGCGATGGTGGAAGTGGAGCGCCTGGGACTGGAAGTTTACTACAACGGCGACCGGGCCATGACCGAATTCAAGATCAAGTGCTACAAGGGCAGTGCCGGTGCGTGGTGCTATGTTGGCATGTACACACCGGACTTCCTGATTATCCAGCGAAAAGACGGCAAAATTCACAAGGCCATCATCGTGGAGACCAAAGGCGAGATCTACGCCAACGATCCAACCTTCCGGGACAAGCGCTCCTTTATGGAGCGGGAGTTCACCCGGCAGAACAATCAGGCCTACGGCTATGAGCGGTTTGAGTATCTGTATCTGGAAGATTCCTTCCCGGAAGCAGAGCGGATTCGGCTGACGCATGAGAAGATTTGTGCGTTTTTTGAGGGGTGACTATTGTGAAACAGAATAAATGGACTGTGATTATTTTATTTCCGTTTACAGTGTGCGCTTTATTCTTGGCACAGTTCTTTGATTTACAGGGCTATCCGTTTGAGAGTAATGTTTTTCTTGGAGTGTTTGGCAGTGGGCTATTGACGGTAATGGTAGCACTGATCAATTATGCAACCGAGCGTAGAAGGACATTGGAGACATTCTGGGTAATCGGCCATAAAGCAATACGTGCGTTCAATAAATATCCCATAGACGGTAGTTTTGACGATAAAATTGAGTCTATTTTGCTAATCAATGAATTCGACTTTGATGCTTTTGGTGATGCTTATACAGCCATTGACTTTCTCTTTTGCAACAAGAGATTAAAGAAAAGAATATTTAATGAAATATATTGTCCTATCCGGGATGCAAGCTACACTATATCGAATTCCGCATCCAATATCGTGCGCTTACGCCGATCAGTTCCCGGAAATGCAGAGTTACTTGAACCATATGTCACAAAAGTTGACCAAGAGTTGATAAAAACAGAAACATTTGAAAGCAAATTAAGAGGTAAATACGTCTATAACCGTATCACAAGGATGTGCAACGACCGTTTTGAAGGGTTCTATCGAAAAATCATGTACCCGTTGAAAAAGCAGGAGGAACAAGAAAATGCCGATTAAATATGTACCCTTTATCCCGGAGCCTGTTGAGGGGCAGGCGGTTTTGGGGAATTTCAACCGGATTCTGCGCTATCAGGGTGCGGACGAGGTGTCCATGACCCTCCGGCGGGGAATGCCGCTGTATGAGATGGAGAAGCAGGAGACCGTGGGCGAAAATCCGGACGGCAATATGGTGATCCGGGGCGAGTGCGTGTCCGCCTGCGCCTATCTGAAGGAACAGGGCATTCAGGTGGATCTGGTCTACATTGACCCGCCCTTTGCCAGCGGTGCCGACTATGCCAAGCAGGTCTATGTCCGCCGGAACCCCAAAGTGGCCCAAGCCATTGCTCAGGCGGAGCAGGAGCTGGACGTGGAGGAACTGAAATCCTTTGAGGAAAAGATGTACGGCGATGTCTGGGACAAGGAAAAATACCTCAACTGGATGTACGAAAACCTCATGGCGATTAAAAGCGTTATGAGCGAAACAGCGTCCATTTATGTGCATTTGGACTACCACATCGGCCATTATGTAAAAATCTTGCTGGATGAGGTCTTTGGCGAGGACAATTTCAGAAACGAGATTATTTGGAAGCGTGCAACTGCTCACAGTGACGCTGAATTCTATGGAAATAATTTTGACTGCATTTATTTCTACACGAAATCTCAAACGCAATATGTATTTAATACTGTCTATCAACCTTATGACGAAGCATATATTGCCAGATTTAATCGCACTGACCCAGACGGGCGTAGGTGGGACAGTGGGAATCTAACTGCCAAGGGGCTTTCTGGCGGTGGTTATGACTATGAGTATAAGGGCTATCGTTCCCTTTGGAGAATGCCATTAGAAACTATGGAGCGCATGGATCGTGAGGGCAGAATCCATATAACAAAGACTGGCGGTATTCGTTCCAAGGTCTATCTGGATGAGCTGCCTGGTATGCCAGCTCAGTCAATGTGGCTTGATATTAACCCGATCAATTCGCAAGCTAACGAAAAAGCCGATTATGCAACCCAGAAACCGGAAGCATTGATCGAGCGAATCATCACAGCATCCTCCAATAAAGGGATGCTCGTTGCCGATTTCTTTGGAGGCAGTGGTGTCACCGCCGCCGTGGCCAACAAGCTGGGCCGCCGGTTCATTCACTGCGACATCGGCCTGAACTCCATTCAGACCACCCGTGACCGGCTGGTTGCCGACGGTGCCCAATTCGATGTGCTGGAAATTAAGGACGGCGTTCAGCTTTACCGCAACCCGGTTCAGACCATGGACAAGATCAAGTCCTTGATCCCCGGCCTGCACAGCGAGGACAGCCTGAGCAGCTTCTGGGCGGGTGCTGTTTCCGACAGCCGTGTTGGCACCATCCCCGTTTATGTCCCCGATCTGAAGGACAGTGCTTCCAAACTGCTGGACACCGTCCTCATCAACCGGATCATCCATCAGGCCATCCCGGAGCTGGGCGCCTCCATCCGCAAGGTCATCGTCTATTACATCGACATCACCAGCTCGGAGGAAATCCAGAAATTCATCGCCCAGGATGACAGCACCACCGTGGAGATCGAACTGCGGGATCTGAAATCCGTGCTGGATGATGTGGTCATTGGCGACTACGCCGAGTTCCGCTGCGAGCAGACCACCGAGGACCTGTTTACCGGCTACACTGTCACCATAGACCGCTTCCTCAGCGACCGGGTACAGGGAAAGATCATGGACTTCAATAACAAATCCAGACTCAATGCAAAGAAAGCCTTCAAGCCCATCGAAATCAGTGAGGACGGCCTGGAGCTGATCGAATTGCTCAGCCTGGACTGCACCGCTGCCGAAGGCCAGTGGCATTCCGACAGCGAAATCAAAATCGACAAGCTGGGCTATGTCATCCGAAACGGCCAGAAAACCAAAACCTTCTGGGACGGCACCATCCAAAGCGACAAAAAGCCCCTGCGCCTGAAAATCCGCAACATCTGCGGCGATGAGACGGTTTGGGAGGTAGAACAGACTTGATTAAAAAGTTGTTTCAACAACTTAATGTTGCCGTTTTCAGGAAGCGATTTTCTCCGGAGACAATTGGAAACTGCAAGCCATGATCCAGAACCTTCTGACCCAGTCTGTCAGATCCTTTGATACCGGAGGAGAGAACTTCTACCACGGATTTGTTCTGGGCCTGTGCGCCTTGCTTGGAGATTTCTATGTCACCTCAAACCGGGAATCCGGGGATGGGCGGTATGACATTCAGCTGAAACCCAGGAAGAAAACCCTTCCCGGCATTCTGATCGAGCTGAAAGCCGAGAAGAACTGCACCGCAGAGGCTTTGAAGAAGCTCTCAGAAACCGCCCTGCGGCAGATCAACGATAAAAAGTACGACACTGCCATGGTTTCCGAAGGCGTTCAGACCGTCTATAAATACGGCGTCGCCTTCAGCGGGAAAAATGTTGCGGTTTCTGTTGGGTAAGTGATTCTTTTCGACTTGAAAAATAACAAAAAGGCGGTACGATGATGAAAAAAGGTAGCCTTTATCTGCGTGCACAATTCCTGCCGCAGTCAGATTGCCGAGGCGCTGGGGCGGAAGCTGGCGAGCGATGCGTTTGAAAGCTACTCCGCCGGGACGGAGCGAAAAAACCGCATCAACCCTGACGCCGTCCGGCTGATGAAGCACCTTTACGGCATCGACATGGAAGCGGAGGGGCAGCACAGCAAACTCCTGTCCGAAATCCCGCCCGTGGATGTGGTCATCACCATGGGCTGCAATGTCCAGTGCCCGTTCCTGCCCTGCGAACGCCGGGAAGATTGGGGTCTGGATGATCCCACAGGACAGCCGGACGAGGTATTCCTGGAGGCCATCCGGCAAATCGAGCAGAAAGTGCTTGCGCTGAAAGCGGAGCTGAAATGACAACACCGGCAGATGGAGCGGTTCCATCTGTCGGTGCTTTTTTCAGAGAGGTCTGTCGGTGCTTCACCGAGAAATACGGACAGCGGAAAAAGAGAGATTCTTCAGTTTTTTGGATTGCTTTTTGCTGCACCGTGCGCTATAATCCCGTTTGGGATTTTGAGAAGCGGAGGTTTGGAATGAAAAAAGAGACACTGAATCTATTCAATGATCTTAACCGAGCAATCATCAAATGCAGAGGGATCTATTGCGCATGGTCTGCCGCCCACTCGATCAGCTATCACGAAATGCTTGTGATTTACACCATTCGTGAGTTTGGATTTTGCACACAGAAGCAAATTTGTGACAGCTATCTGCTTCCCCGGCAGACCATGAACAACGTCATCCGAGGGATGCGGGAAAATGGTCTGCTGACATACAGCGCAGCACACTCCTTTGGGCGTGAGAAAGCATTTGTGCTGTCAGACAAGGGAGAAGAACATGTCGCCCCATTACTGGCTTCCTTGGACGCAATGGAATCCGGTACATTGGAGCTGCTTGGCAGCGAAAAGATGGCGATGCTCACGCAGGTTTTGTTTGAATACGATAGCGCACTGGCTGCCGTTATGAAGGAAACAAAGAGGGAATAGAACATGGATACCACAAAATTTTACGGAAAAGAAAAAATCAGCAGAATCCTTTTGAAATTGGCGCCGCCGGTCATGCTTGCCCAGCTGATTCAGGCGCTCTATAACATCGTTGACAGCCTGTTCATCGGAAAATTTTCCGATACCGGTTTAACCGCACTGTCCATCATATACCCCATACAGCTTTTGATGATCGCCTTTGCGGTGGGAACCGGCGTTGGAATCAACACGGTGATTGCCGCTAAATTAGGAGAAGGAAGGCAGAAGGAAGCCAAAGAATGTGCCGGTGTGGGAACGCCGCTTGCGGTTTTGCTTTGGTTTGCGTTTGCTTTGATCTGCTGGCTCATTATGCCCGCCTATGCAAGAATGTCTACGGAATCTCAGGCGGTTATTCGGGATGTGATCGCCTACGGAAGAATTGTCTGCGTGTTCAGCTTTGGACTGTTTCTGGAAAGCGTCTGGACAAAAATCCTGCAGGCAAACGGGGATATGAAAACGCCTATGGTGGCACAGATTATCGGTGCGGCGACGAATATCCTGTTAGACCCTCTGCTGATTTTTGGTATGTTTGGACTGCCCCGAATGGGCATCGCCGGTGCGGCGGTGGCAACTGTGGCCGGTCAGTTTGTTGCGGCCCTTATTGTGATGAAAAAGGGATTTCACCCGACCCCCGCAAAAGAAGTCTATCCGCAATACATCGCAAGCATCTTCCGCCTGGGAACACCGAATATTCTCATGCAGTCCGCTTACACCTTTTATATCCTTGGTTTGAATCTGATTCTGGCCGGGTTTTCTGACCAGGCGGTCACGGCACTGGGGCTTTACTATAAATGGCAGACCTTCTTCTTTATTCCCCTGGGAGCCATGCAGACCTGTATCGTGCCTGTGGTCAGCTTTAATTATGCCGCCAGAAACATTGACCGATGCAAAAAACCCTGACCACAGCCATCAGCTGGGGGCTGGCGTTGATGGCGTTGGGAACGGCGTGCTTTGTCTCCGTTCCGGAGCAGATGCTCCGTGTGTTTACAAATGATGCCCTGGTCATTGAAATTGGGCGTGTCGGCTTCCGGTTTGTGGGCATCAGTTTCCTGCCAATGGTCACTTCGCTGATTTTCCCGGTGTTCTTCCAGGCTGTGGGATACAGTCTGAAAAGCTCGGCGTTGACCGTGATCCGTACGGTGGCGCTGTTTGTTCCTTTGGGCTATGTATTTTCACGGTTTGGGCTGAATTGGTTCTGGCTGACATTCCCCGTAACGGAAACAATCACCAGTGTTTTCGGATTGATATTCTATCGAGGTTTCCTGGAAGCCGATTATGTCAGAAATCGAAAACCCGAATATCCTGTTCTTGGGGAAAAACCGGCTTTGCAACCGTCGAAACCCGGAGTCATCATTACGATTGCCCGGCAGCATGGCTCTTCCGGTAAACAGATCGGCAAGCTGGTTGCGCAGCGGTTAGGGATTCCGTTCTATTACAAGGAAATGATCGCATTGGCTGCCCACGAAAGCGGACTGGATGCAGAGTTTATTTCAGACATTCATAAAAACGCTCCCGATGTGCTACGTGAGCTGTATTTGAGCACCGGCGCAGTCCGTTACGCCATTGATGCCCAAAAGAAAATCATCCGGCGAATTGCCGACAATGGCAGCTGCGTCATCGTTGGCAGAGCCGCAGGGTATGTGCTTCGGGACTATGAAAATGTAGTCCGTGTGTTTGTTCATGCTCCGAAGAAATATCGTATCCAGCGTGTCATGGAAATTTACGGTGACACGCCTGAGGAAGCCAAGCGGAATATCCGTCGTTCGGATAAAGCCAGAAGTGCCTATTATCACCATATTTCCGGAAAGCACTGGAGCGACAGCAAGAATTATGATCTTGTTCTGGATTCTTCCGCCGGTATCGAAAAGGCGGTTGACGCAATCGTGAATTTTGTTTCAGAAAAATGAGTTTGAAACGGAATTCACTTAAAATGTGCGAAAAAAGATTCTCCGCACATTCGTCAAACAAGACATCTTCTGTCATAATGATGGCAGGAGGTGACACCGATGATTTTGGTAGCAAGCTACTGCCGGGTGTCCACGGACAAGGACGATCAGGCCAACTCTTTTGATGCCCAGCAGCGGTATTTCCGGGACTACATCGACCGGATGCCGGACTGGGAGCTGTTCAAAGTTTACGCAGACGAGGGCATTTCCGGCACCAGCACCAAGAAGCGGGTTCAGTTCAACCGCATGATTTCCGATGCCAAAATGGGCAAATTCAAGCTCATCATCACCAAAGAAGTGAGCCGGTTTTCCCGGAACATTCTGGACACCATCCAGTTTACCCGGGAACTTCGGGCACTTGGGGTTGGGGTGCTGTTTATGAACGACGGCATCAACACCCTGGAGCCGGACGCCGAGTTGCGCCTTTTCCATTCTCGGTGGAATCACCGTCTATCCGGATCGGAAGGTAGATCTCCGTCTCAACCTGCTGCCCCCGAAAAATGGCGGCGCATCCTCGATTCCATAACCAATCTTCAAGGAGAGAATAAAACCAAAAGGTGTTATTTGAACTTTCTGTACCTTCATTTGTATAGCTGGCTTCCCGCTTGCAAAAGGGCTGTGCAACCAGGGAAAAAGTGTGTTATAATACATTCAAATCTGCAGAACAAAGGAGAGATAAAACTTGAAACGATGGCTCAGTGCGCTGCTCACGGTTTTGGCACTCGTCTGTCTGGTCGGGTGTTCTTCCCCGGAACAAAGCGGCGGGTTTGACTCGGCACAGAGCAATGTTCTGGTGACGGAATCCGAAGAGGAGCAAAAGACTCTTCAGCCAACGCTCACCCCGGAAACGCAGGGCGATGCTGAAACTGTTCCGGAAAGTACCGATACCGCCGAAGTTGAAGAAGCCCCCCACGATGCCCAGCCGAACGCTCCGCCCGAAGAGCAGGAAACAACGCTTCCTGAGGATGGCAGTTATACAAGCCGGGACGATGTGGCACTCTATATTGAACTTTACGGCCGCCTTCCGGACAATTTTATCACCAAAAAACAGGCAAAGGACCTCGGATGGCCGGGCGGCTCCCTTGAACCGTATGCGCCGGGCAAATGTATCGGCGGTGACCGTTTTGGCAACTATGAGGGACTTCTGCCCGAAAAGGACGGCCGCAGCTACACCGAGTGCGATATTGACACGCTTGGAGCCTCAAGCCGCGGGGCCAAACGCATTGTCTTTTCCAACGATGGCCTTATCTACTACACGGACGACCATTATGAGAGCTTTACGCTTCTGTACGGGGAGGAACCGTCATGAAGCAGATACTTCTGGATGGTGCTGAGCTGTTTACAATGGAACAGGTCCATGCCAAGCTGGTCAGCGAACTTGCGTTCCCCGAATGGTATGGGAAAAACCTTGATGCGCTCTATGACTGCCTGACTGAAACAGGGGAGCAAACCGACATTGTTCTCGCTAACTTTGCTATGCTGGAGGAACATCTCGGCCGTAAGGCGGATGCACTGCGCCGCGTTTTGCAGGATGCCTGCGATGATAATCCCTGTCTGTCCTTGGAGAAATGGCCCGGTAAGAAACAAAATGAACCCAAAAACAGGGAAGGGGACAGTGTCCAGCCCAATCAACCTATACAGGAGGGAAATAAAATGAGTACCATTAAATTCTATGGAGCGGACATCTGCAAAGACTGCCGCGCGGCTCATCCGCTTCTTGAGGAAAAGGGAATCGAGACAGAGTATATTGACATTACTGCCTCCACGGCCAACTTGCGCGCGTTCCTTTCACTGCGCGACCATGATGCCGCCTTCGATGAGGTGAAAAAAGAGGGGCGCATTGGAATTCCAGCGTTTGTGTTCCCGGACGGCTCGGT
The DNA here is from genome assembly GCA_029006135.1 of Oscillospiraceae bacterium. Taxonomy (GTDB): domain Bacteria; phylum Bacillota; class Clostridia; order Oscillospirales; family Ruminococcaceae; genus Gemmiger. The sequence continues at coordinate 16,230 of JAQXGE010000083.1, forward strand.
GACTCTGGGAATCGAGTGGCTTGAGGGAACGGGCTGCTGCCAAAACTGCTGATGTGCCTTGCGGCGCAGCAGATTTGAAAAAACAAGAAATACAAAACACCCCCGCATCCGTGCAAACCGGAAGCGGGGGTGTTGTTGTATGCAATCACAAAGAAGGGAGCCTATTGCTGTACACCGTTACTGATCATGGCTCTGTGGTTCTTTCAGTTCGTCCAGAGCAAGAACCCAATTCGGAACTTTGGGCGTTGTGGGAGCAAATCCATCCCGCACCCGTTCGGCATTACGGAACTGATTGCGGGCGCAGGTCAGGTGCAGCAGCATGGCATCCTTGGCCCAAGCACCATCCTGCAGCCGGATGGCTTCCAGGATAGCATGATGGGAATCAAGTGTTTCCTGAAGAACCATGTGTTCTTTTTCATTGATGGAAATACGGATGGGTTCCGTAATAAGGGGGGCTAGCTTGGCACCCACAAGGTTGCCGCTTGCTTCGCATACGACTTGGTGAAAACGCATATCCTCTGCGAGAACGGCCTCGCCGTTTGTTATATGACGTTCCATTTCCGCATAAAGCTGCTCAAGCTCAAGAAGATCCTTTGGCGTGGCATGGCGCGCCGCAAGCTCGGCAAGGGCGGGCTCAAGGATCAGACGAATCTCCAGCAAGTCGCCGGCAAGGCGCCAACGGTCCGAAACAAAATCAAGCCCCAAGGGATCGCCACAAAGCCCCGGCTGTTCTGCCACAAAGGATCCGGAACCCTGACGAACCGTAATGATATTTTGAGATTCCAGACGCTTGACGGCTTCCCGCACGGTGCTGCGTGCCACACCAAGATTTTGGGCCATCACGGCCTCGGTGGGGAGCTTGTCGCCAGGCTGGAGATTGTGACCGAGTATGTATTCTTTAATTCTTTGCGCAACCTGTTCCGCTAAGGGGCGGTTCGGGTTGTAGGCGAAATTTTCCATAGTGATACAGGCTCCTTTGTGGAATTTCCTCTATTATAACCGGAAAATTAGCTTCTGTAAAGACAGGAGGAAGTCTTTTTTATGCGGCGGGGCCGGGCGGATCAAAACTGAGCTGACCGTCTGTACGCTGGACGGTAAGCAGCGGCGGCACGCAGGTGAGCAGATGCAGTGCTGCGCCGGCATCTAAAAGCCAGGGACGAATATCCTGCCTCGATAAAATCAGCGGCATCCGATCGTGAATGCCACAAACCGAAGCGTTAGGAGCCGTGGTCAGAATCACAAAACAACTCTGACCGTCTACAATGTCATAAATTCCACCCAGATACAGCGGCTGGCCAGGGAGGGTGAAGTAATAACAGTGCCGCGCTTTGTCCCACTCATAATACCCGCTTGCAGGAATTACACAGCGCTGCGCGGCAATGCTTCGGCGGAACATAGGTTTCTCCGTCACTGTCTCAGCCCGGGCATTAATCATCGTTCGGCCATATCGGTTTCGGATACCCCAGTGCTGAAATTCTGCCGTTATTCGCCCATGCTGGGCCAGCAGAACCGGAACGATGGAAGTGGGAGCAATCTCCTCAGAAATAACCGCCGGTGCAGAGCACGGGGCATCTGTATTTTGCCGGGCAATCTGTACAATGCGCTCAAGTTCACTGTCCTGAAGGGAAAAACCGTAGCGTCCGCACATGATCGGAACCTCCTTCTTGCTGACTTTTCTGCAATTTACATAGTCTAAGATGAAAGGGCTTGCCGGAACACGAAGCTGCCGCATACGAATGACGGCAATGTGGTTAATATTATGACTTTATAAACAACTAACAGTTGTTTTAGTCTTATAATACCACGCAAGGTTGTTGTTTGCAAGAGGGAAATTCAATTTTTCTTAAGAATCGGAGACGTTTTTCAAAAAATACCCAAAGGCTAAAACCGAACTCTTTTCAGGGCACAGACTGTATGTGCTAAAATGATGTGAACCAAAAAAGAAGAGAAGTCAACCTTGATGTGGTATAGTGAATTCACCACAAACCACCAAGCACATCAAGGAGACCTCTCACGAACAAGATAGCACAAGAAGCCCGGAAACGTCAAGCGGTAGTGAAGTTGGCAATGCGGAAGGGGAACAGTTATGCCAGCAAAATGTATGGCGTCAGTCTGTCCAGCGTGAAGCGTTGGCGGAAGAGATACGACGGGACGTGGCAATCATTGAAAGAAAGATCGCACCGCCCGCATAGTCACCCTCGGCGGCACACAGTTCAGGAAGAAGAATTGATTCAGCAGGGCATGAACAAGGCATATTTTCGCTACGGATGGGAGGGCGCCTATATGGTGTCCCGGGAACTTGGATATCGGCGCAGCTACAGCGGCTTTCAATATGCAGCCAGACGTATGGGATTGTGTGGAGGCCAAAAAGAGCAGAAGCCTTTGCGCAAGCAAGATCGCCGATATCCAGAACTGCTGAAGCCCGGAGAAAAGGTTCAGGTCGATATAAAAGAGGTCCCATATAACTGCTTGCGGGGAAAAATCCGTGAAAATGGTAAGCATTTGTACCAATGGACAGCAATCGACACGTGTACCAGAGTGCGGTTTGTATATGCGTTTGAAGAGCATACACCCGAGAACTCAGTTAAATTTCTCCGGATGCGGCAAAAGGCATTTCTGCTTCCGATACAGCGAATCCAGACAGATAACGGCACGGAGTTCACCTATTTCCGGTCAAGCGGTCCTATTTGCTGCAGTGCGCTGCCAAATCGGCATAAAGTGTTTGAGCAATGCTCAGGAGATGATGTTCGGTCAACGGCTGCAGTACGGAGGCGGGCAGAGAGGCATCGAGCCCCTGCTGATACTCGTTTATGGAGTAAGCGAGCAGCGCCTGATCTGACCAGCGAAAACTGCTTTCCAGAAAATACCGTCGCCCATCCTGCAGGTAACTGAGTTGGAAGCGAAACCGATCGGAGCCCGGCTCGTAGACGGCATAGATCATCTCCGCCTGATACGTCGGCAGCAAATCGTTATTGTAGGAAATCAGCACCTGAAGGCCAGCTTCATTCACGTATTGATTCTCCGATGTGTGGTTCGGCGTATAACTCAGCATCGGTGCGGACGAGGAATTTTCCGATTGGACCGGTGCTTGGACATCCACCGCGTATATCACGCCATCCGAGCTGACAATGTAATAAACGCCGCCGCTGCAGGAAACCGCAAAAGGCCCATTTCCCATCTGGTTGAGAGCATGACGAGCGCCAAGCCGATCGGAACGAATCACAAAGAGTGAGCCACCATCATCCTGGCAAAGGAAGGAACCTGCTTTCAGCCCGCATACAGGGTATACCGGCTGCTTTCCCAAGGATTCACGCTGCACAAGTTCGCCCGCAGCCAGTTGATAGACGCACAGCTCGTACTCAGGATCTATACCGGCAGGGTCTGCTGTTTGCTGACAAATGATCAGTTCCTCTTCTGACAAAGCGTAATCAATCATTCCCGCTCCGTTCTCAAAGGGTACTTCCGAACATACAGATGCTTCGCCGGCGGAAAAATCAATGTCATAGACCAGCAACCGTGCGCCCGCTTCGCTTTCTGCAAACAGTGCAATTTTGTTATTATAAATCTTTGGCGTGACCGAGATAAGCGCAGCGTCCTCCACAGAGAGTTCCTGCACGGATTCAAAAGCGTGGTCCGGAATCCGGTACAAGCCAAGGCCGCCCGCATGATTCTGCACGACCAGCACCGTGCCATCCTTCAAATGCGCAAAGACCGGAGCCTGCGAGAGATAATTTCCGCACTCACCTTGTAGTAACAGTTCGGAATTACTGTTGGAGACCTTATATACCGTATAATCAATCGCTGCTTTGTTCTCGGAATGATTTGTGGCCGTGATATAAAATGACCCGTTTCTGTAAATTGCGTCTGCAATCTCGCCGTCGTTTTCCACTGCAGCCATCGCTGCCGTTTTCCCTGTTGACGAGCTTTTCAACCGGACGGCCGGGAGGCCGTTCTCGGTTCTGCCCGCCTCCAGATACCAATCCTCGTCCCAACGCAGCAACGCCGCGGAATCAAAGACAGACCCAGTTTGATAGAAAGAAACCTCCTCCGGCTGCACTGCAGAACAACCGGTGCATACAAGCAAAAGCGCTGCAGCTGCAGCCATAAGTTTAGCCTGCAATATGGTATCCTCCTTTAAATATTATATTTACACATTATCAAACCTGTTCAAACTGCCCGCCCGTGAAAACTCAGGGAGTCGCCACGCTGTCTGTGACTTTTACCAGTTCGTCAAGAGGGAACGTCCCGATTACAAAATAGTCATTACCTTTTTCGTTAAAATGCAAAACGGTATCGCCCTCTTTTGGAAGTGTGCTTTCAAAGCGGAAGGCGTCCTGAGCAAACCGGACTGCGTCATACGGGATTTGTACTGCTGCGCCCTGCCGGGCGTCTGACGGCACAGCCGCACTCAAATCTATCGTATCAGTGTCTTCATTGGAGCATAAAACCATGACATATTCACTGGAATCCGGCGCGGCTACGCGCATACAAGTACGTTTGGCGTCTGAACCGAAATCAATGATTTGGAATGGATTGCCCTCCAACGCTGCCGGCACGTAGGAGAAGGAGAAAATTGCCTCCGGTTCATCTTCCTGACGGGTTACCCTTGCGGTGGATTCCCCGGCGGGCTTTTCTTCGGATACCATTGCTGCGTTTCCTGCTGAAGCACTTTCGACTGAAGTTGGCTTGGCTGCGTCAATGTGCTCCACTTTTGCACAGGAGCAAAGTGCTGTGAGCAGTACCAAAGCAAGAACCAGGCCGTGTTTGTGTGGTTTACATTCCATCATGTTGGTCACTCTCCTTTTTACGGTTTGTATAGAGCTGCCGCCAAATGCGTTGACGCAGAACGAATTCAGCGTACAGCCGGACAATACATCGAATAAGGTTTGTGCGTATGCGAGCCTTTGATTTTGCGGCAGGGATGCCACGACATATTCATCACAGGCCATCTCAAGGTCCTGCGCGAAAGCGCGATACGCAGCCCACGCCAATGGGTTATACCAATGCAATACCGCAATGATATAGACAACCGGCTTGAAAAACGTGTCCAGATTCCGAATATGTCCCCATTCATGCTGCAATATGAACTCCCGCTGTCGGCCGGTCAGCCCTTCTGGAAGATAGATTTTGGGACGCACAATGCCCAATGTAAACGGCACCGAACCGGCAGGCAGAGTAAATTCATATTGGTCCACCCGCGTACACGCTTTCAGTTGTTTACGAAAAAGAACAAGCTGGGCAATCGCCCGCAGTGCAAGCGCCAGCACACCAAGAACCCAAACCGCAAGAAGAATTTCCGAAATGCTCCATAAAGATTTTTGGGGTACCGGTTCTATCGGAGCATACGGCTGTTCCGCGGTAAGGTGTATGACGGCAGCCGGAATCACAGCCCCCGGCGGTACCGGCGCAGATTTCAAAATCGGGATGGGAATTCTTATGGGAACCGCTAATTGCAGGAAGAAGAAAATCCACAGCGCTTTCAGCGCAGAATGAGGCGTCCGGCGCCGCCAGTACCGCACTGCAAGCAGGATGCAAAAGAAAATCCCGATTCTTATATCTCTCGCAAGCGTATCAAGTATCCGTTCCGTCATGGTTCTTTTCCTTATATTGATTGAGCAGATTCTCTATCTCATCCAGCTGGTCACTGCAAAGAGCTTGTCCGCCGGTGAAGGCGGCAATGAACTCCGGAAGTGACCCATTAAAAAGGCTGCGAACAATTTTTTGGCTGCTATACTGCTGGAATTCGCTCTTGCTGATGAGAGCCGTGACAAGGCTGTCTTGTTTTTTAAGAATTCCCCGATCGCACAGCCGCCGCAGTACCGTGTAAGTGGTTGTACTTTTCCACGAAAACTGTTCTGCGCAGACTTCAACCAAATCCCGCGTCGAAATAGAAGTCTCTTCCCATACAATCTCAACAAAAGCAAGTTCACTTTTAGACAAATGCAAATCGTTCATCTGGCTTCAAAAATCCCTTCGTCCATTTACTCTACAACCTGTAGATTAATTATAGTGTACAAATTGTAGAGCAACTTGTCAATAGATGTGCATGATATTTATTGCGGTCCCTTTATAAGGATTTTTTATTTATTTACCTTCCGATTCAGCGAATCCAGACAGATAACGGCACGGAGTTCACCTACAAGTATATCAGTGAAACGGAACAATGCCCGTTTGATATTGCCTTGCAGAAAGCCGGAATAGAGCATATCCTGATTCCGCCCAGGACACCGTGGCACAATGGCAAGGCGGAACGAAGCCACAGAAATGACCAGAGGTATTTCTATAACTGGGAAAAGTTTACCAGTGTAGAAGATTTGAACAACAAACTGAAGAAACACTTGAACTGGAGCAACCGTAAGCCTATGCGCACGTTGGACGGAAAGAGTCCTGTTGATCTGCTGCGTGAAAAGTTGCCTGCGGCCTTGGCATAGCTTGCGAATTGACAATGACTGATTTCGCTGCCAATTCACAACCTGCTATATCGCATCTTTTTTCTTTTCACCAATTTGGGTCACATCTATTTACACCGCAGAAAAAACTGCTGGATTTTCAAGAAAAAACTTGACAAGTGAACGAACCATGTGTATAATTATATCTGTTGCCCGACCGGGCAAGAGATATGCGGATGTGGCGGAACTGGCAGACGCGCTAGATTCAGGTTCTAGTTCCCTTAAAAGAGTGTGGGTTCAAATCCCTTCATCCGCACCAAAAAGAACGCTCGAATGAACAATTCGGGCGTTCTTTTTCATTAAGTACACACTCTGCCCCCGCATTACCGGGGCAGTGAAAGAGAGGACACCCATGCAGATACGCACCGCACATCCCGCTGACCTGCCGCGCCTGATTGCGCTGGAACAGGCCGGATTCCCCACCACGGAGGCCGCTACCGAATCACAGATGAAAGAACGCCTGGCGGCCTACCCCGACCATTTTTGGGTGCTGCTTGACGGGGAGCGCCCCGTCAGCCTTGTGGATGGAATGGTCACGGACGAACCGCACCTCACCGATGCCATGTATGCCGATGCCTCCATGCACCGGGAAAACGGCCGCTGGCAGATGATTTTCGGCGTTGTAACAGACCCGGAATACCGCTGCCGCGGCTGTGCCGAAACGCTTCTTCGCTATGTGATTGAGCAGGCACGCCGTCAGGGGCGCAGCGGCCTTGTCCTGACCTGCAAAGAAAAACTCATTCACTACTACGCAAAGTTCGGCTTTGTCAATGAGGGGGTATCCTCCTCGGAACACGGCGGCGTACAGTGGTACGAAATGCGCCTGACATTCTGACGGACAGAAAAGGAACCGAGCATGAAAAAAACACTGAAAACATTAAAAAGTAAAAAATGTTTGAGCCTTCTGCTTGCGGGTCTTGCTCTGACTGCTCAGACAGCCTGCGCAGCTGAGAAACCGGGGAACCCCGTACAGGATTCCAATCAGACTTCCGCTGCACAGCAGGGGACAGTCACTTTTACCGATGCACTGGGCCGCACTGTCACGGTAGAAAGCTGGGACCGCGTTGCTGCGCTCTATGGCAGCTTTGCCGAGACCTGGACGCTGGCAGGGGGAACGCTTGTGGGCAGTACCGATGACGCCATCAAGGAGCGCGGCATGGATCTTGGCCCCGATGTAGCGGTGGTTGGCACCACCAAGGAGCCGAACACCGAGGAACTGTTTGCACTCAACCCGGATTTCGTCCTGCTCTCCGCCGAAACACCGGCGCAGGTCAGCTTGGATGATACGCTGACCCGTGCAGGTATCCCGCACGCCTACCTACGCACCAATACGTTTGAGGAATACCTCACAGTGCTTCATCAGTTTTGTGAGATGACTGGGCGGGAGGACCTCTATGAAAAGAACGGTCTTTCGGTTCAGCGCCAAATTGATGCGGTTTGTGAGAAGGTCCGCCAATCCGGCAAACCCACGCCCACGGTGCTGTTCCTGCGCGCGTATTCCGGCGGCTGCAAAGCAAAAGGTGCCGACAGCCTGACCGGTGCTATGCTGGCAGACCTCGGCGCGGAAAACCTGGCAGACCGCACGCCCAGCTTGCTCGAGAATTTGAGCATGGAGGAGATTGTCACGGCGGATCCAGATTATATCTTTGTGACGACCATGGGGGCGAACAGCGAAAACTCAATGGCGTGGATGACCGAACATCTTGAAAGCAGTCCCGCCTGGTCGGGACTCAAAGCAGTGCAGGAGGGACGTTACTTCATCCTTCCCAAAGAGTTGTTCCACTATAAACCTAACGCCCGCTGGGGCGAAAGCTATGAGTACCTGGCAAAGCTGATGTACCCGGATTTGTTTTGAATGATTGAATTAAAACGGCGCTGGTACGAATAAAAACAAAAAGATTCAAAAAAATGAATTTTTTTGAAAAAATTGCTTGACTTTTCTGATTCTTCTGGTATAATAATATCTGCTGGTGACAGCAAGCCCCTGATGACCGGGTGTAGCGCAGTTTGGTAGCGCGCTTGAATGGGGTTCAAGAGGCCGTGAGTTCGACTCTCGCCACTCGGACCAGAGATGGGCTGTTGTCCCGCAAAAACCGTCAGTCGTAAGACTGGCGGTTTTTCTTTTGCTGCCGTTTTTCCTGAAATAAATGTACGATAAGCGCAAATGACCTACCGCCGCTCGGAGCATCATTTGAGGGCTTGGTTTCCCTGCCGGAATGAATAAGAAAGGCCAAATTGTTTTCAGATATATTTATCCCAGCAGCTTGCGCTTCTTTACCCCGAAAGTGCCTTCGTCCGCAGCCAAAAGGCTATAATTGTAACTCACATTATGCTGCTTGTCCCGACGCAGGGGACGAACAGAAAGGTCTTTCCCGCCCAAGTGCGTTACAGTGCCCGGCTCAGTATCCTCAATAGTCAATTCAATGGTTTCGCCCGGCTCCAGTTCCAGTTCGACCGAACAGGCCGGAACCTCGCTTGCGTGAAAGCTGCCTTTTGCGGGATAACGCAAAGGATTGGCTGAATGGTAGAAGGTAGAACTCACATGTTTGCGCAGGCAGATGCAGCGCAATTCTTCCGGGGTAAGGCCGGAAGCTTTGCGGCGGGGCTGCGACCTAATGGCGTGTCCCATCTGATGGTAAATGTCCGTCGTGTCCAGCCCGCTTGAACAGTACAGCCAGGTGCAAAAATTCCGCCGCAGCGCGTGGCAGGTCAGCATGGAGCGCAGCTGCTTGTTCTGTGCCGTTTCGTCAAAAAGATAGGCGCGCTTGGCGGTGAGAGCTTCGAAAAAGTCAGGCCGGCGCAGCAGCTCGGGAACCAAATCGCGGATCTTGTTGTTTATAGCAGTTACCGTGCGGGAATCGTCGCTGAACCCGTTTTCCGCTGCACCGCCGCAGAGCAGATGTAAAGAAAGGTCGCCATATTGACGCTCCATTTCCTCGCGCTGTTCCATGAGAGTTTCCCCGAGTTCTTTGGAGAGCGGGACAACACGGTAAGCAGCTCCAGTCTTTGTAATCTCGGTCCGCTTGCCGCTCGAGTTAATCTGCCCGGTTACAGTCAGAAAGTACATGGTACCCTGGGAGGAACTGACTGCCTGGATGGAGCCATAAAGCAGACCCATCATTTCGCTGATGCGCAGGCCGGTGTCGGCCAGAATCTTCACCTGAATCGGCAGCGTAGAAGATGTAAGTTCTTTCTGAAGGAGTTCCGCCGGAAGGCTGCGGGCGCTGTCAATAATATCCAAAAGCTCCTGCTGATGGGAAGGCTTGCTGTTATAGCGCTTCGGAATAACGGGAATCGGGAGTCCTTCAACCTGCTTCAAATCCTGAATGAGTTCGTAGAGGAGGTTCATCCGCTTGCGTGCGGAGGACGGAGCCTCCTTGCCATAGGACCAGGAGTCTACCTTCCGGGCGGCGGCCAACGCATTGAGACAGATGGTTTCCTGGAGAAGCCGATAGGCTTCGTCATCCAAATCCCCAACTCGAAGCGTGCCCAACTCATTAATCAGAGTATTGAACTGGTGGCGATATTCCTTCATCGTTGTGGCGCCCCAATCCGAAAGATGCAGGTGGAAGAAAGTTTCTTCAAAATCACGGGCAATGACTGCGAGTTCGGTGGTGACAGCGGGATCGGGGTCAGATTCAGGTTCGGTACTCAGCAAGCCCCGCTGGGCCATCAGGGTGATTAGATGGGAAGCTGCTTCCTCCCGATGCTCCCAAACATCCTGCGTATCTTTGCCATATATCGTGAAGGAGATTAACGTGATTCAGCCATCCGTGATTATCTGCTGTGGAAAACCGACATATGCGTTACACTGAAAAAGTACGATTCTATTTATGCCATTGACTATGTCGATGGTTGGTTTGGATTTGCAACAGATCTGCCTAATACTCTAATTTTATGACAAAAAACTGTGGTTTCATTACAAAAAAGTGGAAAAGGAGCAAAGCATCTGCTTTAATAAATATGGGCTTACCACATAAAAGGAGGCCGACAATGGATGAACCGATAGAATCCATCACGCAAAAATGTCTTCAGGAAAACCTGATTGACGAAGACCAAACCAAATGGTTACGGTATTCGTTGGAATGCCGAGTCATGAATATTGGAGGTTTCTGCATTTTGCTTGCCATAGGGGTGCTGATTGCCCCATTTCCACAGGTGCTGCTTTTGAATCTTGGAGTGGCTTTTTTACGCAAAAGGACCAATGGTCTGCATATGCCTACGAAGCTATCCTGTTTTGCTTTTTCACTCCTTTGTGAGTTTGTATGTTTATATGTGATCCGTTTTTTGGCCGCTGGCAGATTATTTCTTTCGATTGCTCTGTTTGTGGTATCGTCCGCATTGATTCTCTGGTTGGCTCCCTGTAACAATAAGAAAATCCATCTTAGCCAGGACGAGCTGCAAGAAGCCAGTAAAGGAGTACACATCCGATTGGCAATATATCTTTTAATCGTGATTATCTTATTTGTACGGACGCCACAGCTTGCCCAATACACTGGTTGTCGCGGAATTTGCGGTTGCTTTTATTTGCTGCCTGTCTGGGCGTCCCATTTTGCAGGATGGGAAAATCGTGGGAGCTGTTACCCGTGCTCTCGCCAATGAATCGGCCATGGGGTAGGGAGTTTTTATCGAGAATATGCTGGGCGCGGCAGGATAATATTCATGCCAGGGGTATATCACCTCTGGCTATTTTATTGTTCTGTGCTATAATTGTTAAAGCGAACACAGTGCTTACTGCGTTTTGATAGATACTTTTCCGGTGGAAGGGGATGCTCATCATGATGAATTACATACGAAAGACACAGCACACGCAGGGGAATGTTATCAATTGATTCCCTGCCTCAACGGGAGAATTTCTATGAATCAAATTACGTTAGCAAAAATCGATGAGAGCAATTTCTTAGATGCATTTAACTTGAAACTGGGGCCCGGGCAGGAACGGTTTGTTTCTCATCCTATAAGAAGCTTGGCTCAGGCTTATGTGTATTACCACCAATGTACTCCGTTTGGCATATTTTGCGAATCGGTCATGGTGGGTTATGTGATGGTAATTTACGATTACGATCTGAAGGAATATGACATTTGGCATATGATGATTGATGAGCGTTATCAGGGAAAGGGCTACGGAAAAGCAGCGATACAAAGATGTCTGGCATATATTGCTGAAAAGCCTTTTGGAGACTCGGATAAAGTTGTCCTGACCTGCCACAAAGATAATATGCACGCACTTACTTTGTACAAAAAACTCGGCTTTATGGAAACCGGGAATTTTGATGAGGACGAAATTGAATTGGCAATTCATCTGAATTATTAAATCAATACTGTAACAGCCATATACTTCGGTATATGGCTGTTTGCATCTAATAGAGCTGCTATTGTTTTCCTGTGAATTAGTCGCTTTGAAACTTTTTTCTGGCTAATGTCATGCTTTGTGAAAAATCAGAGAATGAGTAAATGTTCGGCGAATGTTCACCCCTCACACTGTTGATGAAGCAAATTTTGTGAGTATAATGTAATTGGTGATGTGGCACCGACCGTCATCAACACATTCCTGGAAAAATACGACTTTTCCGGCAAGAAGGTCGTCTTGTTTGCCACTTCCGGCGGAAGCGGTTTTGGAAATACCGTGGCAGAGCTGAAAGGAAGCGTGTCTGAATCCGCGGAACTGATTGAAGGCGATCTTTTGAATGGGCAGCAGACCTATCAGAGCTTGACGGAATGGGCAGATGGTCTGAAACTGTGATACTATGAAGTGGCCAAGAATGGTGGGCATGGGCACTGCAGACGGTCCACAAAAACGCCGGTGGGGGGCCGGAAGCCGACACGGCAGGAAATATGAAACCGCGGCAAGGCGGTGCCCCGAGGGGGCTGCGGAGCCGGAATCAGCAGTGAAAATTGTCTGCTATTACTCCGTTCAGAACAATCGGAGCAGCAGAAAGCATTGACTGTTTTCTCCCGTCAATCATAAGGAAGGCAGCACTATGAAAAAAGTGGCATTTATATGCGTGCACAATTCCTGCCGCAGTCAGATCGCCGAGGCGCTGGGGCGGAAGCTGGCAGGGGATGCGTTTGAGAGCTATTCTGCCGGGACGGAGCGGAAAGACCATATCAACCCCGACGCTGTCCGGCTGATGAAGAGTCTTTATAGCATTGATATGGAAGCGGACGGTCCGCACAGCAAGCTTTTGTCCGAAATTCCGCCCGTGGATGTGGTCATCACCATGGGCTGTAATGTCCAATGCCCGTTCCTGCCCTGTGAGAAAAGGGAGGACTGGGGCCTCGAGGACCCCACGGGACAGCCGGATGAGGTGTTCTTGCAGACCATCCGGAAAATCGAACAGAAAGTGCTTGCACTGAAAGCAGAACTTAAATAACAACACCGGCAGAGGTTATTTCCTCTGCCGGTGTGACTTTTAAATCTGATCGTGGTAGATTTCCAAAATGTCCTGCAGCGTAACGGATTTCAGACTATCTGCCAAACCGAGACGAATCGGATCGTAGGATTTCGACAAAACCGTGTTGATATTTTTTCCCACCGGACATAGGGGAGAAGGGTTCTGGTGCACGCCAAACAATTTCTCCAGCATATCAGGATCCACGCACATACAAACCCGATACAACGTAATTTCCTCGGGAGGGCAGCAAAGCTGTGCTCCGCCGGTTCCAAATTTCACAGAAATCATCCGATCTTTTTTGAGGGCACTCAAAATTTTTCGGATCACAGCCGGGTTGCAACCGCTGGATATGGCGAGTAGGTCGCTGGTGACCTTGTGGCTTTCCCCAAATTCATGAATGAAAATCAGGCAATGAACAGCAATGGAGCATTTGTTGCTGATATGCATGGGACCACCTCCATCTTTTATATTATACCACACAGGATGCAGGGCGTAAATCTTGACATTCTATTTGCCGGGTGGTAGAATCACAAAAGATGTAATTCTAAATTTTACATATGGAGGATACCGCTTATGAAATGCGCTCTGATTGAATTCAGCCCGACAGGCGGCACAGAAAAGGCCGGAAAGATTCTGTGCTCTGCTCTCGGCACCGAGACCAATATCTTTGATCTGGCAAATCCGACCCTGGATTACAGCGCTTTTTCCGCTGACCGAGAGACCATTGCGGTGATTGCCATGCCATCTTACGGAGGTCGGGTTCCTGCGTTGGCGGCGGAACGGCTGAAAAAGGTTCACGGCAACGACATACCCTGTGTTTTGCTGTGTGTTTACGGAAATCGTGCCTACGAAGATACGTTAGTCGAGATGGAAGATCTGGCAAAAGAATGCGGATTCCGTGTGGTTGCCGCAGTGGCGGCAATTGCGGAACACTCCATCATGCACCAATATGCCGCAGGGCGTCCTGATGCCGAAGATACGGCAAAGCTGAGAGAAATCGGGGATCAGATCCTGCAAAAGCTGTCCCATACCTCCGGGGAGGACAGCTTTGTGATTCCCGGCCACCGTCCTTATAAAAAGGCCGGTGGGGCGGGATTGGTGCCCAAGGCAAACGATTCCTGCATCGAATGCGGCCTGTGCGCTGCCGAATGCCCGGCAGGAGCCATTGACCGGGAAAATCCCAAGAAAACCGATAAAACAAAATGTATTTCCTGCATGCGATGCATGGTACGCTGTCCTCACGGCGCAAGAAAAATCAACGGTGCGATGGTTGCCACTGCAGCTTTAGCAATCAAAAAAGCATGCAGCGTTCGCAAAGAATGCGAGCTGTATCTTTGATAAAATGGTACTTAAATAACAACACCGGCAGATGAAATTTTTCCGTCTTCCGGTGTATATTTATTCTTCTGCAGCACACGAAGATTCCGAGAAAAACCGCACTGCATAGGCCCGATGGAGTTCCATCGGGCCTATGCAGCATAAAGAATTCCCGCCCTGCTTTCGCATGGCGGGAACTAAGTGAATATTTTTTTCGACTGTCTACTTAACAGGGGGCTCAAAAGGGACGGTCTGGCACGGGCTTTTTAGAATCACACATCTCTGTCCAGGTGGAAATACATCATCTCCCAAACAGCAGGCGCATCATAAGCCTCTGTGACAACACCGTTTTCAATCCGTTCCAGGGTCGCTGTCCCGGAAAAACGATCATAGGTGGGATCCAAATCCATGCACCGCAGCATCAGCTTTTGGAATTTCGTAGGATCTACGCCTTGGTCTGCCAGCAGCGAAAAACTGGTCAGCATGCTGTTTACATGATATGTGATGCGGAAATGCCCCTCATCACCCTCATACTCATAAACCAGCTTTTCATGATAATGCTTTCCGGTCTCCTTGCTGAGCGTCGGATTCAGCTGACTGAACTGAACCTTCGATGCATCGTCACAAATTAGTTTATCTCCCTTCGCCAACATAAAAATGGGAAGATGGGTGTATCCATACTTTTTCGTACTGGTAAGATAGCAGCTGATTACTGTATAAGGTCCAATCTTTGCTCTTCCCCAATACCAGTGATGGAGCACATTCATCATAGGTGCGTTGCCCCAGTTATGGTCATGGTATCCAACGCCATCATAGGTCTCCGCTTTTCCGGCTACAAGCACTTGCGCATGAGTTTCACCCTCCGGTACAGAGGGAAGCCAGGCAAAATATTTCTTGTCTCCAAAGAATACATGGCCCGTCTGCGGACGCCAGGAGGGGACCGACCTTGTCAATGTAATGTCCGCCTCAATCTTTTCTGTTTTGATCACGATGTGATACTCGTGCAGGTCTCCTTCAAAACGGTTGTCACCAATTTGCACCGAACAGCGATCCTTAGAAAAAGAGCAGGACTCTGCAGGATAGGAGACCATATCGGCCACCTCTGTACCGTCCGCACGAGTCAACTCAACTTTTACGCTTGGGTGGAACCCTTCCGCATTATCTGTTGGATTATTGGAAAAAAACGTGACTACCAGTGTAGAGCCGTCATTCATTTTTGCGTCATAATACCACCACTCATACTCGCCCTTCTGACCGGTGGTTCTCAGAGCATCCTCTCTGATCTGAATCGTATCGGAAAGGCCCAAACGCTGGTAGTCCTCCTGACTGCCGACAATTTTAGCTGTCTCTTTGGCCGTTTTCAAACTCCTTTCGGCTTGCATTAGAAACGCTGACATTTGTCAACGTTATTGTATTATAACCATCTATCACTGGCCTGTCAATCAATTCTGCGAAAGCCTTACACTTCCGTTGAATTGTCAGCGTTTGCGGCCGGATGCTTCATGATAATCTCCGGATTCCCAAAATACGCCGCAAACTCATCAATGTCCTGATGAAATTCTTCTTCCTCCGCATGGGTGACCTCATACAAGAACAGAGCACTCAGCCCTGCCACAAAAAAAGTATAGGAAGGTTCTCGGATAAATTTCTCGCCTTCCTCCACCAGCTCCAGCACTTCCCGCAATTTCTCATGCATGACTTCCAGAAAGATTCCCTGTTGGTGATCCCGAATCATTAGATTCAGCAGGTCCTTTTTCTGAGCAAAAAAACGTGTTGCCTCCTCCGTAAAGGTGCACAGCGTAAACCGCTTCATTTCCAGCAAATGACGTTCAAAGGCTGCATAGCCACTCAGCACAGAATAGCGCAATACATCCTCTTTCTGGTCAAAAAGCTGATAAAATGTTTGCCTCGACAGATTTGCCTCCTGGCAAAGCATCGTAATCGTAATCCGCTGAAAGGGCTGCTTTTGCATCAGCCGCATCAGTGCAGCTTCCAGCTCCTGCTGTGAACGCACGGCACTGGCATGTTTGCCTTCATACATATCTGACACCCTCTTCTTCGTTCTGACGATTTTCCTTCTTGGTATGGTAAAGCCAATCCTTTTGCAGTATCATCACGCCTTGCAAAACTCTTATGTTCTGGATTGCAAAGAGTGTAGACTAACTGGATAAATTCTCCGGAGAAAGATTTTTTCTGCCTTTCGTCCAGAGCCGCATCAATGCAGTGAAAAGGGGAGATGCAGTATTTCACCAGATATGAAAGAAAATTATGCGTTTGTTATGAATGAGTAACTTCTGCCGAGCACGCAATTGTCCAAGGGGCGTAAGCAGGCAGTTGTTTATCTCCTTCATAATGTGACAAGAATCTATTCAGCACTCCACCGCAATCTTGATAACACCATCGCGCTTGTTCTCAAAGATCTCATACGCCTCGGCAATGTCTTTGAGCTGATAGGTATGTGTAATCAGCGGCGTGGTATCAATCTTACCCTCGGCAATCAGGCGGAGGGTTTCTTTGCAGTTGCAGCCATCCACGCCGCCCGTTTTGAAGGTCAGGTTCTTGCCGTACATATCGGGCAGGGGCAAAATCTGGGGACCATCGTAGAGGGCAACGACTGTGACAACGGCATTGGGTCTGGCGCACTCCCATGCGGTGCGGAAGGTGGTCTCGGTACCTGCGGCCTCCAGCACCACATCGGCTCCGCCGTGGTCACTGTTGGCTTTTACAAAATCATGGATGTTGTCCGGCGCAGTAGTCAGAACTTCGGGATAATGGCTGCTGACAAAAGCCAGTCGGCTCTCATCAATGTCGCAGACGATGATACGCTTGGGATTCATCAGGCGCACACACTGCAGTGTGCACAGGCCGGTAGGGCCTGCGCCAATGATCAGCACGGTGTCCTCACTTTTGATTTCGGAAATCTGCGCAGCCCAATAACCGGTGGCCAGCACATCACCGACCAGCAGTGCCTGCCGGTCGGTGACAGGGTCCGGAATTTTATCCAACCCCTGGTCCGCATAGGGCACCCGGACATACTCTGCCTGTCCGCCGTCGATGCGGCAGCCTAAGGCCCAGCCGCCGTTGGGGTCGGTGCAGTTGTTGACCCAGCCGTGCCGGCAGAAGAAACATTCTCCGCAGAAGGTCTCCACATTCACCGTCACCCGGTCGCCGGGCTTAACCGTTGTGACCTTTGGACCAACCTGCTCCACGACACCTACCATTTCATGACCGACGGTAATGCCGGGAACGGCGCGAGGCACAGAGTCATGCTTGATATGCAGATCGCTGGTGCAGATGCTGGCCAGCGTTACCTTCACAATGGCATCCCGATCATCAATCAACACCGGCTTTGGCTTTTCCAGTAATTCGAATTTTCCTTTTTCGATGTAGGTATAGGCGAGCATAATACACTCCTTTCTCTTGGCCAGGTTACGAGTTTTTCTTTATTCCCAATTTGTTGTTTTTGAATTCCAATGATGCGGCCACTCCCTCTCCGTGACAATCGCGTTCCAAACAGGATTCAGAAAGATTTTTAGTTGGTCGATTATGTTTTGGAAAGAAATTTCAGGTTTTCTGAGGGTCTTTAAGAAATATCGCCATTTGGTCTGCATGTCAGCATCGTCAGCCAGTGCCAACACGCGGCTGAAGCTGTCTTTTTCATAGGCGGTGCCACGGTTCTGTAGCGTTTCTTGGATTGCTGTTTGCAGCTTCAGCCCATCAAAATCAAATGCCCGGGACAGATAGTAAATGTCATAAAAGTCCTTCATACGGCTCGTTAGTTCAAAACGCTGCAGGATGGCATCAAATTTTTCTGCAATGGTACTTTCCAATGAATAAGTAAGGATTTCCGGCTTTTCGTACCCCTCAAGCTGTGTCTGGATGTTCCGCCGCTGGGCGTTGGGGACAACTACATCGCCCACACCAATATCTACATTGAAGGGAACTCGGACATTCTTGATGTAGCCGGTAATCAGTGTGCTGACGCCGTGATATTTCCGCTGAAGAGCGATGGGCTCCGTCTTTGAGGCTTTGAAAGTCACAAAATCATTGCCGGTGTTCACTGCCAAGATTTCCGCAATGATTTCATCCATCCGGGCGAGGTCGTTGTTTAGGCCACGCATCAGAAAATCTACGTCCACAGTGGCGCGGCTCTCAAAGTTGGTCAGCGTATAGATGAACAGACCGCCCTTCAGCACAAAATTTTCAGCATACTTGGAGCCGGCCAACCGACGCAGAAATTCCTCTTGAAAAAACAACTGCAGGCACTGTTGGTAGCTGATGCCGGATGCCTTGGCTTTATTTTTTAGTTTTGCAAGAACGGATGCGGCAATATCTGCCATCATAGCCACACTCCTATCAAATCTTTTACAAGTTTTCTTACGCGCAGGGGACCGGCATATGCCATCAACCTGGGAATGTTTTTGCCGGGGTCTGCAATATATGCTTGGATTGCCTTGTTGAAAATCTCTTTATCCATCTTGTTGCGATACCGCAGACAATCGCAGATTACACGGTCTTTATCATAAATGCGGATTTCACGACCATCCATATTTCCTTTGGTAAGACCCAGTTCCAGCACCGCTGGCTCAATATAGTAGGGCTTTACAAAGGGATAATCAATCTTGAATCTGGATTTTCCGGAATCTTTGCTTACTGCCAAATGCCACTCACCGGGCGTGCGGTCGCTGTAGCCGTAATAGCGCAGGGCCGTATCCATGCAAAGGATGGCATCAGGGAACAGGCGCACAACCGTGCTGACTTCGCTGGAATATTCGGAGTCAATCCACTGATAATAACCTCTTCGCACTTTTTCTATGTAACCTTCGGCGATCAGCCATTCTCGTTGTGTGTAAAAAATTTTTTCCTGCTGCAGCTGGCTGGTACGCATCATGCTTCCGTAGCAATCAAATATTCTCTTACATTCTTCGACAGTCATCATAGGAAGCCTCTTTCTAAAATATATCAGATTAAATCTCCGAGCGGACGGTTTGATACACCTATATTATACTGTCCGTGTTATGCTTCGTCAATACAAAATTGCGGCGTTTTGACATTTGGAGCGGGCTGTTTAGTAATGATGCGGCGATTGTTCAGCTGAGGCAGAAATAATAACTCGGTGTTACAGTTTGTGTTTACCTGAAGCAGGAGATCATTCATCATCAGTTCGATGGTTAATCTGCTGCAGTCCTTGAGAATTAGAAAATCTGCAGCAAGTTCCCTTGGGTGAAAATCTGAAATTTCTCCGAGCCGTGGCAAGGGGCTATTCGGATTCTGCATTTTTAACGGTATAGGTTCCAAAATGCTCTTTGTGGCTGGAAAAACCTTTACAGTCAAAAATAATGGGGGTATAGGAATAAACGCACGATGGTTTTAGATAAGGGGAATTGGAATAGCCGGCTGAGGCATGTTTATGCCCCTCAAAATCGGTGTGCCTAATTTGGTATAAAACACAAAGTCAGGATGAATCAGTATAAATCAATGTGTGGAATTTTCCACGAGTGCCCATCGATTTTCAATCGTGAACGCCGTGCGTTTCATTTTGCAGGCAAGAGCTGCTCTTTGAAGCACAAAATGGCCGGCATGTTTTTCTCCCTTTCGGAATATTTTGTCAGCAGGGGAAAGGGGACGGTGCCGTGAGGGGAAAACTCTATCTCAAAAATGCAGCACTGCTCACGGCGGCAGGCCTTGTCCTGCGCTTGCTGGGCATGATATTTCGCGTTTTCCTTGCCGCACAGCTCGGGTCCGAGGGAATGGGACTATATCAGCTGATTCTCTCGGTTTATACAGTCTTTGTCTCACTGGCTTCGGCGGGTGTGAACGTTGCCTCTGCCCGTCTGGCGGCGCAGAGCCTTGCCCGCGGACGAGGAACGGCACCAACGGTTCGGGGACTGGTAACAACGGCCCTGCTGTTTGGAACGGCTGCTATGGCGGCACAGCTGCTGCTGTCAGATCCTGCGGCTCGTGTTTTGCTGCATGATTCGCGTGCGGAACTCGGGCTCTGCACGCTTGCACCCAGTCTGCCGTTTATCGCCGCGGCAGGAGCACTTCGAGGGTGCTTTCTGGCACGCAGAAGGGTGGAGCCCAACGTGATCGCGCAGCTCGTGGAACAGGCTGTGAGGATGGCTGTGGCCGCGCTGGCACTTTTTCGCCTGCGCCATTGGGGTGCGGCGTATGCCTGCTGTGCCGTGCTGATTGGAAATACGGTGAGCGAGGCGGTTTCCTGCTTGATTATGGCAGCTTTTGCACGGCGGGAACCGGCATTTCGCCCTAAACCCGATGACCCGGCGCAAGGGTATCAAAGCCGGGAACTTTGGGAAATTGTCCTTCCGGTCTCCGCAAGCCGGATTTTGTCCAGTGCTTTGCAGGCGGCGGAAAGCACCCTGATTCCTGCCTGTTTGACGGTTTATCTTGGCTCGCGTGCACAGGCGGTAGCACAGTATGGATCGCTCAAGGGGATGGCTTTGCCGCTGATTTTTTTCCCGTTTTCGTTCCTCTCTGCGCTGTCAAACCTCCTCATGCCGGAGATTACCCGTACCTACACGGAGGGAAATAAACCGGCAACAAGCCGCCTTATCCGTACGGCTTTGCGACTCACCTGCGGCTTCTCCCTTGCGGCAGGGGCTGGGCTGGTTCTTTTAGGCGGCCGACTGGCAGAATTCCTTTATCATGATGCGCAGGCCGGCGCCTATGTGCGGATTCTCGGCTTTGCCGCTCCGTTTATGTACCTTGAAAGCATGGTGGACGGCATCCTCAAAGGGCTGGGGGAACAAATGGCTACATTTCGCTATTCCGTGCTGGATTCCGCTCTGCGCATTGCCGGGATTGCTCTGCTTGTCCCGCGGTATGGGATGAACGGCTTCCTTGCTGTCATGATTGCTTCCAATCTGCTGACCTGTACCCTTAATACGGTCAGGATGATTCGATGCCTCAGCCAACCCGCAAAAAAACAGCGCCCGGAACCGCGTCCGGACGCTGTGTGATGATGTTTACAGGGTTTGACCGCTGACAAGACCGTTCCACAGGCGGTAATAGATGCCCTTCTTGGCGAGAAGCTCCTCGTGATTGCCTTCTTCCTCAATGCCGTCTTTCCCCAGCACAAGGATGCGGTCGGCGTTGCGGATGGTGGTCAGGCGGTGAGCAATCGTCAGCGTTGTGCGCCCTTTGGCCAGTGCATCCAGGCTCTGACCAACCAGAATTTCGCTCTCGTTGTCAAGGGCACTCGTAGCCTCGTCAAGAAGCAGAATGGGCGGATTCTTCAAAAAGACCCGGGCAATGCTGATGCGCTGTTTTTGCCCGCCGGACAGTTTGACGCCGCGTTCGCCAACGTAGGTGTCATATCCGTCCTTCAGCTCCTGCACAAAGCCATCGGCACCGGCCAGCTTTGCGGCGGCGATGATTTCTTCCCGAGTGGCGCCGGGCTTGCCGTAGGCGATATTTTCCGCAACGGTGCCGCTGAACAGATAGACATCCTGCTGTACTACGCCCACGGCACTGCGCAGACTTTTGAGCGTTACGTTGCGTATATCCTGCCCGTCAATGAGAATCTGACCCGATGTCACGTCATAAAAACGGGGAATCAGATTGCAAAGCGTGGTTTTGCCGCCGCCGGAAGGTCCGACCAGCGCGAGATTTTCGCCGGGACGGATGGTGAGATTGACATGGCGCAGGACCTTGTTATGGTCATCCGGATATTCAAAGCTGACATCCCGGAACTCGATGCCGCCGTGGGTCACAGTGAGCGGACGGGCGTCGGGGGCATCGGTGATTTCGGCAGGCGTGTCCATAATCTCAAAGAACCGCTCAATGCCGGTAATGCCGCGCTGGAACTGCTCAGCAAACTCTACGATCCGGCGGATTGTGGCAATGAGGGTGGAGACATACAGCACATAGGCTACCAAATCGCCCGCACTAATTTTATCATAAACCAGGAACAGGCCGCCGGCAATAATGACCACAAGGTACATCAGCCCGTCAAAAAGCCGGGTAGAAGTGTTGAAGGCGGCCATAGAATGGTAGGTCTTGGTTTTGATTTCCTGGAACTTTTTATTGCCTTTTTCAAACTTTGCGTTCTCCTCGTCCTCGGCCGTGAAAGCCTTGACGACCCGCTGGCCCAAAAGACTGTCCTCAATGGAGGCATTCAGTTCGCCAATCTGAAAACGCTGGCGGCGGAATGCTTCCCGCAGACGCAAATTCAGACGAACAGAGACAACCATCATCAGCGGGACGCAAAGGAATACAATCAGTGTTAAAGGCACGCTTGCTCCGCACAGAATGATGAAGGAAACAACAATTTTGATTGCTGCAATGAAAAATTCCTCCGGGCAGTGGTGAGCGAATTCCGTCACATCAAACAGGTCATTTGTAATGCGGCCCATAATCTGACCGACTTTGGTGTTGGAATAATATGTGTGGCTCAGGTGCTGCAGATGGGCAAAGGCATCACGGCGCATATCCGTCTCGATATATACGCCCATGATGTGCCCGGTGCTGGACATATAATAGGACGCCGCACCATCGATAAGCCGCAGCACCAGATAGAGCAGTGCCAGCTTGACTACAATCTCCACTGTCAGCACCACCGAAGCATCGGTGGCGGCATTGGTCAGGTAGCTCATGATTTTGGGCAGAACAATATCGCACAGCGTGGTCAGCGCCGCACAGAACAGGTCAAAGAACAGAATTTTTTTATACCGCATCAGATACGGCATGAAGCGCCGGACCAAGCCGGATGTCTTATTCTGATGCTTTTGTTTGTGATTGGATGGCATGGTGGTTCCTCTTTCTCTGCTTTATATTTTTGACTTGCTTTGCGTTTCCCGCAAAGAACGGATTATGATGCTGCCGTGAGTTCCTGGTTGTTTTCGGGAGTGGACGCAGGAGAGTCTGTCACGGAAGAAGTTTGCTCGGGAGTAGGCTCAGCAGTTGGTTCGGAAGTTGGCTCAGCAGTCGGTTCAGACGTTGTTTCGGGTGTGGGTTCAGGCGTCGGCTCGGGTGTTGGACTGGGCGTAGGCTCCACTGTTGGGGCAGCAGTTTGCTCGGGCGGTGAAGAGGGCAAAGGTGCGGTGGGGGACGGCGTGACAGTTGGCACAGGGGTAAAGGTGGGCAATGCTTCAATCTCCGCTGTTTTTTGGGCATGGCACCGCTTGCAGGTGTAAGTCTTGACGCCGCTGACCCCGGGCTGCGCTTCAACGGTGATGGACCCATCGTCCCACTGATGCCCCAGAGCCGGCAGCTCTTTCTCTTTTACTTTGCCGCAGATGCTGCATTCGACTTGAACAGAACCATTTTCAAGACAGGTCGGTTCAATCCGTGTGTCCTCAATCTCCTCGAACTCATGCTCATGCTCAAGCGGCTCAAAATGGGCTGTGATGATTACACCGTTGGCATCGGCATTAGAGGGAACCGTGAAGGTCAGGGTGGACGAGCTTGATGCAGAACCGAGCGATGCGGTCCAGCCGGAAAATGCCCAGCCCTTATCAGGGACAGCCTTCACGGCAGAGCAGGTGCCGCCCTTTTTGACCTTCTGGCTGGCGGCACCCTCCAAGGTCCCGCTGCCTTCGACTACAAACTCCACAGGAACTTTGGCACCGCGCACTGCAATCGGGTCGGAAGAAATCAGACCGAGCGGCACACCGTCCGGTTCGGGAATGGGGGCGGAGGAAGCCGGACGGCGGTCCTCTGTTATGTATGCGTGGGTGCGAACATAACGGAAAAATTCGGTGACGGCCTGTTTGGAAAGATGGACGCCGTCTGAGAGGGTATAGTCCTTTTTGGCCCAGCCGGTGGCGTCATCGCGCAAAACTTCAGCGGTGTTCAGGAATTTGTACCCTTGCTCCTCACACATGGTGATGAGGGCTGCATTATAGGCATCGACCTGGGTCATTGTCAGGTTTGTGTTGTCCCGCTGTTTGTCAAGGGGCGGAATGGCGCTCACAATGATATCCGCATAGGGCCACGCTTTTGTGATGGCTTGCAATCCCGCGCTGTATTTGGCAATAAACGCAGAAGCATCTGTGCCCGAACCGCTCAGATTATTGGTGCCGAATCCGATGACGATTCGCTTGGGCCGCAGCTTGGCCACCGCGTCAGGAATCGTATAAAGAGAACTGTCACCTTTGAATTTCTCACATTTCAATGTGGGAATCGCTCCGGCTCCCATGCTCACAACGCCGATGTTGTTTTTTAGGGTGGTGAATGCGGCGCCGGTGTCATCGGCATACATGGTGTAGCGCACAGTGTTGGAATCCCCGATAAAGAGGGTCTCATCCACATAGCTTTTCCCTGCATCTGCGGTTTGCTCCAGGACGGTCCCCGTCTGCTCGGACTGTGCGGAACCGGAGGAAACATCCGCTGTGGCCTGAGGCGTGGGGCTGGTACTGAGAACGGCCGTTTCGGGGCTGGCGGAGGCAGCAGGGGCGGACGGCGCAGTGAAAGAACAGCCGCACAGCAGAACAGTCAGCACGGCTGCGGCGGCATATACGAGAATATTTTTTCGGCTGCTTTTTTTCATATAGCTTATTCCCTCCCTTTTGTGCGGACGGATTTACCGACTGATGACGAAATCAATTACATTCATGATACACCTTGTTCGTGCAATCTGTAAACCCTTTCCGGAAACAGGAAAAGACGTTTTTATAGGGAAAAGCCTCGCTGTCCAGCATAAACAGAAAGGAAAACGGCGTTTTTTGCAAAAATACTTGACTTTTGCGGGTCGTTGGGGTATATTATTTAAGTCAGCCGAATATGGGCCTGTAGCTCAGTTGGGAGAGCGTTCGGTTCGCATCCGAGAGGTCAAGGGTTCGAATCCCTCCAGGTCCACCATGAAGCATCTGCACCGTGCAGATGCTTTTTTACTAATTTGGAGTGTCCGCCGGACGTGTTCATTTGACTGCAATCACCGTACAAAATCGTACATTTCCTTCCTGTGTGCTGTTCAGCTATAATAATCCATATCGAAAAAGGCAGGGGACGCGGCCTTTAATTGAAACTTCTTAGGTTGGTTCCTGTCTGTTTTCAGCATTGTAAGGGAGGTTAATCTTATGAAGGTACCGTATGATGAAGTGTTGGAATGCCATGTGCGCGCGTTTTCGCGGATTGAGGGACTGCAGGAGGAATATTCAATCCGTTATCTGCTGTGCCGCAGCGCGGGGGAGTTGTTCATCGTTGTACAGCAGACAGGAACAAAACCCTGCACGATGACCCACCCGGCGCCCGGCGGAAAGGCATATACCCGGAGAATCATTCAGTTCCTTTATGAGAATGCTGTTCCGGCTCATGCGGCTGGGGAATTGATTGAGGATTTGTAAGTACAATAAAGTCCGGTGGCCCCGTCCCCGGACCGACAGGAGTGACGATCCATGGGGAAAACTGTAGAGCTTAGCCCCATTACGGCCTTGGTCGCGGAGAGTGACAGAACAACGCGGCGGGCTATTCAGATTTATGCTGAAACGCAAACGGAAGTCCGATTATGTGCAGCAGTTTCTACCGGTCAGGAGATGCTTGATGCACTCAGACAGGGAACGCGCGCCGATGTGCTGGTGGTGGACGCCCTGCTGTGTGACATCAATATTTACAGTATGCTGCGTCAGCTCAATAGTTTTGATATGCAATACCACCCTTGTGTTATTGTGACTCTTGTGCGAGCAGCCGCGGCACAGTGTGAAAAATTGCTGACAGCGGGGGCGGATTGCACGATCTTTAAGCCATATAAAGTCAGGGAATTGTTCGATGCGGTCTGCACCATCGGAAACACTGGGGAACAGCTGACGGCTTATTGTATCCGCAGGAGTCTGCACAATTTGCTTGGACAGATGCACTTCCGCACGCAAGGGTATGGCATCAATTACCTTGAGGACATTATAACCCGAATCATCCTCGATGAGAAGGAACAGCGTTACACACTCAGCCAGCTTTGCAGGATGGCAGGGGACATACATGGTGCGGAGGGCGATGCCGTTCGTTCAGCACTGGAACGCTTCAACACAAATTTGAGACGTTCCTGTCCCGAAGCCTATGCACGGCTGGGACAACTCAAGGGCATCGACAGCGGCGGGCACATGACGGTGTCAGAACTTCTTGACGCGCTGACAATCTGCGTGCAGGCAGAGATGAACCGCGGGCACGGATGATTTTTAGGGAAAGGGGGATTTCTTTCATGGAGCAACAACGTGAGGACAGAACGCCGGATCAGGCTGAGGAGAGAGTACCCGCTGTTCAGCTGATGTTCCGCGGCGGCCTGAAGGGGCGTTTCTCCACTGAGTTCTGCACCTTGCAAAGCGCAGTGGATGCGTTGGAGTGTTATGTGAGTACATTGGACACTGCGGCGAAACGGGAACAGGCACGGGAACTTGTGGAGGAAATGAACCGTTCTATTGTCCGTCTGGAACGCCTTGCAGAAAATACAGCTGATCTTGCACTGTGCGGCAGGGGCCCCGCGCTGGAACCGCTTGCTAACGAAGAGATGTTTCATTATCTGAAAGAGATCTGTGAATGTGTTAACGAGGAACTGACTTTGCGCGGCACACCGGGCCGCGTCCGCCTTGCAGAATCTGCGGAGCAGCAGCCAATGTGGCTCAAAACCAGCAGGGGTGCAATGGATGCACTGCTGGCTAATCTTATTTCCAACTCTATCAGCGCGGATAGCTGCGCGCAGATCACATTAACTCTCACGCCGGACCATTGCCTTGCGTACTGCGATGGTACACTTTGGCCGGAAGACGCCTGCGGGGTTCTGCTCGGCGAGCAGCCTTCGCCGGAGCTTGCCTCAAATGGGAGCACGGGACTGCTCCTTGTGCGCCGCTATGCGGAGGTTCTCGGCTGCGAAATTGAGTCCTGCGCAGCGCAAGGGGAGCAGACGGTCCTGCGGTTTCGTCTGCCGTGCGGACTTTCGGATGAGGAGGGATTAGAATTCCTCTCAAAACAGAACCAGGAAGTCTCGCGTTCATCGCGTCTGCGCATGGAACTTGACGCCGTACTGCCGGGAACCAAAATTTCCAGCGATACAACATCATAAGACGACAGGGATTTCACGATGTAAATGACAGGAGGAGCTTTTGGCTCCTCCTGTTTTTTTGTGGGGAAACGGAGCAGGACAATTTCTGAAAATAAATCGGACGAAATCGCCTTTATGTTCAAAAATGTGACATTCCGCTTTCTTTGTACCAAGATTATTTTGCCTCGCTTGTGTATAATGTTCCGTATGACATTTTTGGCAATTTTGTGCAAAGCACAGCGCTGTGCGGAACTGTGCGGGTACGCTGTTCTGCGGTCCCAAAATCTGGAACGCAGTGAAACAGGAGGCAATAGAGATGGAGAACAGGGCAGTGATCGGCATCCCGAGGGGAATGCTGTATTACCGGTATGAGACACTTTGGCAGGTGTTCTTTCGGGAAATCGGTGTGGATTTTATAATAAGTGAACCAACCCGGCAGGATACGGCGGAACGCGGCAGCGCACTGGCAGTGGATGAGGCCTGCCTTTCTCTAAAACTGTTTCTCGGCCATGTGGATGCCCTTGTGGGAAAATGTGAGTACATTCTGATTCCCCGCATCAACAGTTATGGAAGAAATCAGGAATTATGTCCTCGCTTTTCAGCTTTGTATGACATTGCCATCAATACATTTCGCGATAAAGGACAGAAATTCCTGACATTCAGCATTGATTCTCATAAAAATGAGACGGAACAGGATGCTTTCCTTTGCTTAGGCCAGGCGCTGGGCGTACTGCCCCGCAAAGCCAAAAAAGGCTATGAAACAGCCAGAAAAGAGGACCAGCGCCTGTGGAAGAGCAAAATTCAGGCCCAAAACGCGCTGTGCAGTACAGACGGGCTGAAGATTCTCATTGCAGCACACAGCTATGTCATTGAGGATGCCTATATCGGAACGCCGATTCTTGAATTCCTTCAAAGAAACCATGCAGCTGCCATCCGTGCAGATATTGTGGACAGGGAGAATGCCTGTAAACACAGCCCCGAACTTTCCCCTACCTGCAAGTGGGAACTCAGCCGGGAGATTCTCGGCGGGGTGCTCCAGCGCAAGGACAAGGTGGACGGCATCATTCTGCTCAGCACCTTTCCCTGCGGGCCGGATGCCATGGTGAACGATATTCTTCTGCGCAAACTCCATGACAAACCGGTGCTGAATCTTGTGCTGGATGGCCAGAGCGGAACAGCGGGACTGGAGACAAGACTGGAGAGTTTTCTCGATATAATCCGATTTAAGAAGGGGCTTTTGTAATGGAACTGCAAACGAAGCGCAGGGTGGCATTTCCCCGGTATGCGGAGTACAACTGTGCAATCAAATACTTTTTGGAAAACGGTTTGGACGTGAGGTATATTCTTCAGCCCCCGCTCACCCAGCGAACACTGGAAATCGGTGCCAAGCACAGTCCGGATTTCGTCTGTACACCTTTCAAAACAACGCTGGGCAGTCAGATTGAAGCACTTGAAGCCGGCGCGGATACGCTCATTATGACCTTTGGCGCCTGCAGACTTGGCTATTATGGGGAACTTCAGGAGCAAATTCTGCGCGATTTGGGCTATGATTTTGAGATGATCAACCTCACGGAATACAGCACGGGCCGGAAAAAGGATTATCTGCGCTGTATCAAGCGGCTAAATCCAAAAGTTAAGTATGCGAAGGTGGCTCTTGCGGCAGCGGAGGCTCTTCGTATGGTGGAGTATCTGGATGAGATTACTTGCCTGTACTACAAAAACTGCGGATTTGAGATGGAAAAAGGCGCATACCGCAAAGCTTATTCCCGCTTTATCTCGGCACTATACAGCGCTTCCTCCAAGCCGGAGATTGAGATGGCATACCATAACGTCCAGGAGGCCTTTGATAAAATCCAGACCGAAAAACCGGCAGAGCCGCTGCGGGTGGGAATCATCGGGGAGTTTTATACCGCAATGGACGCTTTCTCCAATCTGGAAACGGAGCGCAAACTTGCCGAGATGGGCGTGGAGGTCCACCGCTGGATGAACATTTCCCACCGCCTGCTCCATTACCCTGGGGACAACAATCTTGGAGTCAAGGTGCGGGATTTCTGTACTTACGATATGGGCCCCAATTCTACGGCCAACATCTGGTCGGCCAAAGATTATGCGGAGCGGGGCTTTGATGGAATTATTCACATTAAATCTGCCAACTGCACACCGGAGATTGATATTATGCCGGTTTTGCAGAATATCAGCAGGGACTATAAAATCCCGGTTCTCTATCTGACTTTTGACGCGCAGACCAGTGATGTGGGGCTGATGACCCGACTGGAAGCGTTTTACGATATGATTGCCATGAGGAAGAAGGTTATACGATGAAAAAAGAGGCGTTTTTGGGTGTCGATGTGGGTTCCATCTCTACAAAAGGCGTCATTATTGATGAAGAAAACCAAATCTTGGCCAGTGAATATATCTGGACGGAAGGGGACCCAATTGGCGCGGTAAAGCGTCTGACGGCATCGCTGGAAAAGCAGTTTGACAAGGAAAATTATCAGATTGTTGGCACCGGAACCACCGGCAGCGCCCGGCAGCTGGTGGGGGCTATGCTGGGGGCAACAATCGTAAAAAACGAGATTACCGCCCATGCGGTTGGGACAACGACCTTCCATCCGGATGTGCGTACGATTCTTGAAATCGGCGGTCAGGATTCCAAAATCATTCTGGTCGAAAACGGTGTGGCGGTCGATTACGCCATGAATACCCTCTGCGCAGCCGGGACCGGCGCGTTCCTTTCCAGCCAGGCAAAGCGCCTTGGTATTGAAGTTGAGGACATCGGCGGCTACGCGCTCAGATCCCAGCATCCAACGCCCATTGCGGCACGCTGTACCGTCTTTGCGGAGTCCGACCTTGTCCACAAAATTCAGATGGGACATTCCAAGGAAGACATCATCGCCGGTGTGTGCAATGCCGTGGTTGCCAATTATCTGAACAATGTGGGCAAAGGTAAGCGTATTGCGGCGCCTGTGGTCTTTCAGGGCGGCGTAAGCAAGAACGAGGGGGTTGTGGCAGCTTTTGAACGTGCATTGGGCTGTGAGGTTATTGTGGACCCCAACGGACACCTGATGGGGGCAATCGGAATTGCCATTCTTGCAAGAAATGCCGAGGCGCGCAGAACGTTTGATTTCGGCATTGAGAATACCGATTTCCGCACCCGTGAGGCTTCGTGCGGCCGATGCTCTAACAATTGTGAGATCATCTGCGTTTATAAAAACAATAAACTCATTGACTCCTGGGGCAATCGGTGTGAGCGGGGACAGGTCTGTGCCGAGCAAAAAACAATTTCCTAAAACCATAAATAAAACCGGAACGCTTTCTTCCATCCGATTCCGTTGGAAAAAGTGCTCCGGTTTTTGTGTTTATTCGATTTTGCCGCTGTCAGAATTCTGCGCCCAGAACTCTTTCAGGGCCTGCTCCAGTGAATCGCATCCCTGCACAAGGCGCAGGTGGGACCAGTGCGGCGGCATCAGCCTAAGGTAGTCGGGCATGGCAAAGCGGTCATCAATGAGCAGCACAACACCTTTGTCCTGCGGGGTGCGGATGACCCGCCCCGCGGCCTGCAGAACCTTGTTCATGCCGGGGAACCGGTAAGCATAATCAAATCCTGCACCGCGGGTCTGTTCAAAATACTCCCGAAGCTGTTCCTGACGCGGCCCGACCTGTGGAAGCCCTGGGCCGATGATGGCCGCGCCAATCAAACTGCTGCCGGTCAGGTCAACCCCCTCGCCGAAAACACCGCCCAAAACCGCAAAACCCAGCAGCCCCTCGGAAGTATCCGGCGTGAACTGTGCTAAGAAGGATTCCCGCTGCGCTTCATCCATGTCCGTTTCCTGATGAATCACGGACAGGGCAGGGTATTTTTCGGTAAATCGTGCAAATACCTGGTCAAGATAGGCGTAACTCGGGAAAAAGGCCAGATAGTTTCCTTTTTGAGACTTAACCATGGCGGCCAGCGTATCCGCAATCGGGTCAATGCTGGTTTCCCGGTCGCGGTAGCGTGTGCTGATGTTCCGCACGCACAAAAGGCCCATGTGTTCGGGCGGGAACGGGCTGCGCAGCGCGACTGCGC
The DNA here is from genome assembly GCA_029006135.1 of Oscillospiraceae bacterium. Lineage (GTDB taxonomy): Bacteria > Bacillota > Clostridia > Oscillospirales > Ruminococcaceae > Gemmiger. The sequence goes on from JAQXGE010000083.1 coordinate 47,451, forward strand.
GCGCATCGGGGATACCGCAGAGATCCCGGTAATAACCGGCGGGGGCCAAGGTGGCGCTGAACAGCACGGCGGCGCGCCCTAATGAGAAATCACGCGCAAGGAAACCGCTCGGATCAAGGCAAAGCCGCACCGCTCGAACTTCGCGGCCCGAAGCGGTAATCTGAAGCACAAAATGCTCGTCAAAGCTATCCGCAACCCGCAGCCAGGCGCGCACATCAAAATAAAGTTCGAGCAGGACAGAATGAACCTCGCTCGGCTCACGGTGTTCCTCCAGCCATTCGGTAAGAGGCTCACACAGATGGGTCAAAGCGCGGTCAAAGGCATCACAGCGTTCTTTCAGGAAAAACGTTTTGCCGGAACGCTCATCAGCGCACTTTTCCTCCGCTTTGTGCCGCCACTCAATCCACAAATCATTGACGCGGGTCAGGGCCTGCCGCAGCCGGCTTTTGCCTTTGCCAAGCAGCTTGCGGGCATCGTAGAATTGGGATTTGCACAGAGAAACACTGTGCATCTCACGGGCTCGGCCGGGGAGATTGTGCGCTTCATCGATGAGGAACAAATAGTCGCCCCGGCTCTCAAAAAAGCGCGACAGACGCACAACGGGGTCGAACAGATAGTTATAGTCCCCAACAATTGCATCGCACCACAGGCTCAAATCCAGCCCAAGCTCAAACGGACAGACATTGTATTTCCGCGCGTATTCCTGCAAAACCTCTGCGGTGAGTGCCGGTGCATCCAGCGCATCCCACAAAGCATCCTTGATTCGGGCATAATAGCCGTTGGCATAAGGGCAGGCATCGGGCGTGCATTCCCGTGTTTCGCAAAGGCAGATTTTGTCCTTTGCGGTCAGCGTAATGCTGCGGAGCTTTAATGCGCCGTCATGGCTGCGCAGCAGGGAAAGAGCATTTTCTGCGGCAATGCGTGTGGTACCGCGCGCCGTAAGGTAGAAAATTGGCCCCTGAGCGCTGTCCGCCATTGCTTTGAGGGCCGGGAACAAAACGCTCATCGTCTTTCCGATTCCTGTGGGCGCTTGGCAGAGCAGCTGCCCGCCATCACGGCAGACACGGTAGACCTCCCCAGCCATGGCGCGCTGCCCGGGACGGTAGTCCTCAAAGGGAAAGGAAAGAGCACGCAGGCTTGCACGACTTTCGGCTTTCCACTGCGCGGCACGCCGTGCCCAAGGTGCATAGCGGGTCAGCAAATCCCGCACAAATTCATCAAGCGCGGCGGCGGTGAAATCCCGGCTGAAACGTATGACGGTCTCCTCATCCACCTGAAAGTAGACGAGCTCCACCCGTACGGCGGGCAGATCTTTCTGGATGGCAAGAATATCGGCATACACCATGCCCTGCGCCCAGTGCTCAGGCGCAAAATCTTCGGTGATTTCGGAAAGTGGGCGGGTGGTTGTTTTGATTTCCTCAACCGTTACGGATCCGTCCGATGCGGTGAAAATGCCGTCCGCCCGCCCTTCAAGGGTATACTCAATCCCTTCACAGTGAAAGGCTTGCCGCAGTGCGGTTTCCGCCGCATAGTCGGGGTGTTCTTTCAGTGCGGCGCGCTGAAGGCGGCGATGGATGCGTGCGCCTTCGTCGGCCCGGTCAAAGCCGGAAAAGCGGTTGTCAATGCTGCCGGTGCGCAATAGAAATTCCACCAGATGCCGGATTGGCAGTGTGACGGCGGGCAGCTCATATTCCTGCTCCATCGCAATTTTCACCTCCGCTTGTTTTTCTAAGTTCAGGGGCAAACCAGTTCTTTTTCAAGATTGGCCCGGATACGGTCCACCGCCGCAAAATCCACCGCACGGATATAATACGATTCTAACTCATCGTGTGCGGCCTTTGCACGGCTTTGCGCCTCGCAGGTTTTTTCAATCAGCTCACCTGCCAGACGCTTTTGGTACCGCAGCGCACGGCCGTCTTTTTTAAGTGCGGAAAGATTCATGAACCGGTTGGCATGAATGTTTTTCTGGTCAGCAAAAAGCATGGGATGCCAGCTGTTGGCTGTCACAAATCCCAAACCAAGGCAGGGAATGAACAAGGCATCCAACTTGCCGGACTGGTCAGTGGGACAATGGCAGAGAATGGCATCGTACCCGTTGACTTTGGCAAACACCGCAAGCTGTTCGAGCATCCGGGCGGCGGCCGCACCGTAAGGATCGTGGATGGCATAAAGCGTTTTGAAGGCCAGTTGGGGAATCGTGTCATAAAACACGGTAATGCCGCCCGGCGTGGGGGCACTGAGCAGCCGGTGATGCTGGAAGCCCTGCTTTGCGCCGCATCGACGCGGCATCGTGCGCACGGCAAGTCGGGCAGTAAAACGGTTCAGCTTTTCGCTGTCCAGAACCTGCGCCGCCATTGCCCGGCGGCGTGCCAGCAGCGCACAGGCAAGAGCATAATGGGCAGATGCCTGCTCGAGCCAAAAGGCGTTGCGCTGTCCCAACGCCAGAATCTCCTCACGCTGTGCGCTCAGGGCTTTGCTGTCCAGCGTATGATAAAGCGAAACAACCCGGTCCGCTGCGCCGGGGTATTTGCTGTCCAGCGTGTGCGGCGCAGTGGCATCCAGAAGGAGCGCTCCGGCACCGGGCAGCAGCACACCGTCCAGACTGTCGGGATCGCTCGAACAGTGCAGCCGTTCTACGGCTTGCCCGTCACGGGAACCCTGCTCAATTTCCTTCTCCGCCAATTGGCGCATCAAGGTGGATTTGCCGCACCCCGGTCCGGATTTGATCAGATAAGGCGTGATACCCGGCGTGTCCGCCGCCTGACGGAACCAACCGGTGAATCCGGAAGGGGAGAGCGCTCCCAGAAAGAAATCCAAAACAGGCTTGCAAAACATCATGATCCCTCGCTTTCGTGATAAAACACATCAGACAGTCTGAACCATGCTATGCAAAGCAAACCAAAAAGGAAACGGCGGAGCTTATTTTTCGTAGGTGTGCAGGCACACTTCGTTGATTTTATCCCGCAGCGCCACAAAATCCCCGAAGGATTCGGGTTTGTCTGCGGGGGAGCGCAGCAATGCGGCCGGATGGCGTGTTGCCATAAAGAGTGTACCCTGCTTGTCAAAGAACTTGCCGTGATCCTTTGTCACCGAAAAATCCGGGCTGATTAACTGCTGCGCGGCCACCCGGCCCAGACACACAACAATTTTGGGGTGAAGCAGCTTGAACTGCGCCCGCAGCCAGGGCAGGCAGGCGGCGGCCTCCCCGGGCGCCGGATCACGGTTCTCGGGCGGACGGCATTTTACGATATTGGCTATAAAAATATTCTTATTGCGGTCCAAATCAACAGCTTCAAGATAGTGATCAAGAAGCTGACCGCTGCGTCCTACAAAGGGCAGGCCCTGTTCGTCCTCACTTGCACCGGGACCCTCACCAACGAACATGACCTCGGCATCCTCAACGCCCTGACCAAACACAACATGGCGGCGCGTTTCACACAGCCCGCAGCGCCGGCAGGCGAGACATTCCTCTTTCAATGAAGCAAAATCCATGACACACCTCGTATATAAATTCATAAATGCAGTCTATACTGTAGAAGGAAAGGAAGTGACAGTATGCATCCCAACGCAATTTTGGCACGCCTGCTCTGCCTCGGGGTGGGCTATCTTTTTGGCGGCTTTCTCACGGCGGAAATCGTGGCGCGGGCGGCAGTGGGCAAAAGCGCGCATGAGATAGGCAGCGGCAACCCGGGCATGGCCAATATTACAGCACAGCTTGGGCCTAAGGCGGGCGCGCTCGTACTGGCAGGGGATTTGCTCAAAACCGCTGCCGCCTGTGCGGTGGGGTGGTACGCTGCGTCACCAGTGCTTGGACGGCTTTCCATACTCTATGCAGGATTCGGTACGGTGCTGGGGCATAATTTTCCGCTGTGGGGCAAAGGCAGAGGCGGAAAAGGCGTTGCAGTCACCTGTGCCTGGGTGGTGCTGTATATGCCTGTGGGCGGAATACTTAGCTGCCTTGCGGGCGGCACAGCGGTGCTGCTGACAGGATATCTGCCCTTGGGGGCTGTTGTGCTTGCGGGAGTCTCGGTTCCCGCGGCCTGGCTCCTAAAAGGGACAGAGAGCGGTCTTGTCATGCTGGCAAATACGGCAGTCATGCTCAGCCGGCATTACAGCGGCCTTCTTCGTATCCGTCAGGGAAAGGAGAAAAAATTTCTTCGATAGAATAGAAACAGAAGATGACATCATCATAGCATACCTGTGAGGGGAATGCAAAAAGAAATCAAGTTTTTCTTGATGAAAATGACGAACCATCGAAAAAGAACCGGAAAAGTCAAATTTTTTTCAAAAAAATTCAAAAAAGTGCTTGACAGTTAGCCAATCATGGGATATAATCATACACGTTGCAGCCGCTGAGGCAAACGCCAAAGCGAAGACAACGGGGCTTGGCCCGGTAGTTCAGTTGGTTAGAACGCTAGCCTGTCACGCTAGAGGTCGTCAGTTCGAGCCTGATCCGGGTCGCCACTTGCTGTTATAGCTCAGTCGGTAGAGCGCATCCTTGGTAAGGATGAGGTC
>JAQXGE010000084.1 GCA_029006135.1 Oscillospiraceae bacterium
GAACTCTCGGCCTCCAGAGCCACAATCTGGCGCGCTAACCAACTGCGCCATAGGCACCATAGAATGCGCCCGAAGGGACTTGAACCCCTGGCCCACTGCTTAGAAGGCAGTTGCTCTATCCACCTGAGCTACGGGCGCGCATGGGTCAGTTCCTGTATGGGAACATGCTGCGTGGATTATAATACCACAGCGGGTGCAGTTTGTCAAGCACTGTTTGAAAAAAGATTGCGGAAAAGAGGCCGTATTCGTCAAATCTTCTGCCCGTGCAAAAAATGTCAGCCGCGCTCCTCGATAACCTTGTATTCGCGCGGCTCCATGATGCTCTGGTAGGCCGGGCGGATAATCTTGTCCACATTGACCAGTTCTTCCATGCGGTGCGCACTCCAGCCCACCACACGGGCAATGGCAAAAATGGGCGTGTACAGTTCCACCGGGATGCCCAGCATATCATAGACAAAGCCGGAGTAGAAGTCCACATTGGTGGAAACGCCCTTGTAGATGTGGCGCTTTTCGGCAATGACCTGCGGTGCAATGCGCTCAATGCTGTTATAGAAATCAAAGTCGTCCTTGCGGCCCTTGGCCATCGCAAGCTGCTGAACAAAACTCTTGAATACCACGGCGCGGGGGTCCGAGAGGGAATACACCGCATGGCCCATGCCGTAGATGAGACCTTTGCGGTCAAACGCTTCTTTGTCCACGATTTTGCCGAGGTAGGCGCGGATTTCATCATCGTCCCGCGGGTCCTTCACATGGGCGCGGATGTCCGCCATCATGTCCATGACCTTGATGTTGGCACCGCCGTGTTTGGGACCTTTGAGGCTCGACAGCGCCGCCGCCATGACCGAGTAGGTGTCCGCACCCGAGGAGGTCACCACGCGGGTGGTGAAGGTGGAGTTGTTGCCGCCGCCGTGCTCCATGTGGAGCAGCAGGGCAATGTCGAGCACATGGGCTTCGAGCGGGGTGTACTGCTGGTCGGGACGGAGCATCTGAAGAAGATTTTCCGCCGTGGACAGTTCGGGGCGGGGGCGGTGAATATACATACTGCCCTCGTTGATATAATAATTGTATGCGTGGTAGCCGTAGACTGCCAGCATCGGGAAAACGCTGATGAGCTTGATGCACTGCTCCATCTGCGTCTGGAGAGAGTTGTCGCCCACCGAATCGTCATAGGAGGCGAGCGTCAGCACGCTGCGGGTCAGGCTGTTCATCAAATCCTTGCTGGGCGCCTTCATGATGACGTCCCGCACAAAGTTGCTGGGCAGGTCGCGGCACTTGGCCAGGCAGTCCGAGAAAGTCGACAGTTCCGACTGGGTGGGCAGATCGCCGAGAAGAAGCAGGTAGGCGACTTCCTCAAAACCATACCGCTTGCCGCGCAGGCCCCGGATGAGGTCATAGACGTTATAGCCGCGGTACCACAGCTTGCCTTCACAGGGAACCTTCACGCCGTCACGCGTCTCAAAGGCATCAATGCGGGAAATATTGGTGATACCTGCGACAACACCCTTGCCGTCCTTGTCCCGAAGCCCGCGCTTGACGCCGTACTTGTCAAAAAGACCGGGGTCAATGGCATCGTTTTTTGCACAGGTCTCGGTAAAAAGCCGGGCTTCATTTTCAATGGCAGCATATTCGCTCATGGGAGGCGGCCTCCTTTAATTTGAATAATCAATCATATCTTATAAAAACGATATGTTATTATTATACGCGCTGTATAATTGCAAAAGCAATGAATAAAGCGTGAATTTTTTGATAAAAAATGCGCTCCTCTGTCCCCGACAATGCAGGAGCGGAGGAACGCATAGGGCGCGGAAAAAACTGATCTTTGCGTTTATCCCTGCCGGGCTTGAAGCGCGGCCATGAGGGGCGGGATGAGCTGCTTCTTGCGGCTGACCACGCCGGGCAAGATGGCTTTTCCATCCGTGATTTTGGTGTGGAATGCTTCTTCCACAATGGTGCCGGCATCCTGGCCGCAGTAAAGCAGTTCGGTGGTCTGGTTTTTCATGTTGGTGCACATGAAGAACACCATCGGCACGCCTGCCTCGCCAAGTGCCTCGGGCAGGAACGGCTGTACGAGCGCCTCGGCAGCGGCCACGGAATTGTCGGTCATATAGATGGACTGCCCGACGCCGAACTTGGCATCGCCCCGGCTGAACACCTTGAAGTCCGAGAAGAACACATCGTCCGCCGTGCGGCCTGTGAGGTCGGCACCCGCCTCAAACATCTGCTCGGCATAGGTCGGGATGTCTTCCCCGGCAATGACGGCAAGTGCCTCGGCGGCGGCTTTGTCCAGCATGGTGGAGGTGGGGGAGCGGAACATCAGCGTGTCGGACAAAATGGCGGAGAGCAGAAGCCCCGCAATTTCCTTCGGGATTTCCACGTTCTTCTCATTAAAAATGCCGTAGATGATGGTAGCCGTGCAGCCAACCGGCACGTTGCGGAAATAGACCGGCTCGGAAGTCTCCAGCGAGCCGAGGCGATGATGGTCAATCACCTCAAGAATCTCCGCCAGTTCCAGCCCGTCCACGGCCTGCCCGCGCTCGTTGTGGTCCACCATGATGACCTGCTTGCGGTGAACGTTGAGCAGGTTCCGGCGGCTGACAACACCGCAGTAGCGGCCGTTCTCGTCCAGGACCGGGAAGTAGCGGTGACGCACGCTCGCCATGACCTTGCGGGCATCCTCTACGGGCGGGTTGACGCTGAACAGCATCAGGTCTTTGGTGCGCAGAAAATGCCGCACCGGCGCAGCGGTGGAAATCAGGCGCGCGGCCGCGTAGGTGTCAAAAGGTGTGGTGATGACATAGCAGCCCTTCTCCTGTGCGCGGGCCAGGATGGTCCGGGGCACCGCGGATCCGCAGCAGACGATAATGGCACCGGCGCCGCAGTCAATCGCGCACATCTGAACCTCATAGCGGTTGGTCACAAGGACCAAGTCCCCCGGCTCAACGGCACCCTCCATCTTCTCGGGACTCGTGCCGATAAAAATGCGCCCCTTAGTAATGCGCGCATCGGGGTCGCCGGACAGCATCTGCCCCTCGAGCGTGCTCAGAACATTGCGGTAACTCGTGTTTGCCTTGGCAAGAACCTCTGTGTCAAACAGGTCCATGTTGGCGTTGGCAATATCCTTGATGGAAATCAATCCCTGAAGTTCCCGGTCCGGTCCAACGGCGCACAGCGTGTCAATCTCGACATCCCGCATCATGGTCCATGCGGCGCGCAGACTCATCTCGGCGTCAATGCCGGGCTGACAGCGAATGTCAATGTCCTTCACCTGCGGGCTGAGGTCAGTACAAAGCCGCGGTGCTTTTACGCCAAAATGCTGCAGAACAAACTCGGTTTCGCGGTTAATCTGACCGGCACGGCGCGCCTCATAGGTGGCATTGTCGCCAAGCTGATTTTTCAGGTAGGCGTAAGCCAGAGCGGAACAGATGGAATCGGCGTCAGGGTTCTTGTGGCCAATAATATTTACTTTGTGTCGTGTATTTGCCATGATATATCGCGTCTCCTCTGCAATTCGCCCAAGACAGAATTTGGCGGAAATAGACAGAATTTTCCGCAAAAATCCTGCGATTATTTTTATTATAACACAGTAAAAAGCATTTTACGATTCTTGACAATTTTGCCATACTGCCGTAAAATATAGTGTATGTGTGCGGCAAGAGTGCCGCGGCAAGGTTTGGAAAGTATTTTTGAGAGATAAAAAAGAGGTATCGTAGTCTATGATCCAGCAAAATCTTCGCAACGTCGCCATCATTGCCCACGTTGACCACGGCAAGACCACCCTGGTGGACCAGATGCTCAAGCAGTCCGGCGCATTCCGCTCCAACCAGCAGGTGGCGGACCGCGTGATGGACTCCGGCGCCATCGAGCGCGAGCGCGGCATCACGATCCTGGCCAAGAACTGCTCCTGTGAGTACAACGGCGTCAAGATCAATATCGTTGACACCCCGGGCCACGCCGACTTCGGCGGTGAGGTGGAGCGCGTGCTCAAGATGGTCAACGGCGTTCTGCTTCTCGTGGATGCCGCTGAGGGCTGTATGCCCCAGACCCGCTTTGTTCTGCAGAAAGCCCTTCAGCAGAACCTTTCTCTGGTCATTGCGGTGAACAAGATTGACCGTCCCGATGCCCGCATTGCCGAGGTCATTGATGAGATTCTTGAACTTCTCATGGACCTGGGTGCCACCGATGAGCAGCTTGACAGCCCGATGGTGTTCTGCTCCGGCCGCAACGGCACTGCCAGCTATGACTGGACCGACCCCGAGAGCGGCACCGACCTCAAGCCTCTGTTTGAAACGATTATCAAGTATGTCGCTCCGCCCGAGGGCGATCCCGAAGCCCCGACCCAGATGCTTGTTTCCAGTGTGGACTACAACGAGTTCGTTGGCCGTATGGGCGTTGGCCGTATCCAGAACGGTATTGTCAAAGTCGGTCAGTCCGTCCAGGTCTGCGACTGGCACAACCCCGATCTGCGCATGACCGGCCGCATCACCAAGCTGTTTGACTTTAAGGCCAACGGCCGTGAGCCGATTGACCAGGCTTCTGCGGGCGATATCGTCGCATTTGCCGGCCTGCCCGATATCACGATCGGCAATACCATCTGCGACCCCGCCAAGGTTGAGCCGCTGCCCTTCGTCAAGATCAATGACCCCACCGTGGAGATGACCTTCTCGGTCAATGACTCTCCCTTTGCCGGCAAGGAAGGCAAGTATGTGACTTCCCGCCAGATTCGTGAGCGCCTCAACCGCGAACTGCTCAAGGACGTTGCGCTGCGCGTTGAGGATTCCGCTACTACCGATTCCTTCCGCGTTATGGGCCGCGGTGAAATGCACCTGTCCATCCTCATCGAGACGATGCGCCGCGAAGGCTATGAGCTTCAGGTCAGCCCCCCGCACGTTCTGACCCATGAGGAGAACGGCAAGACGATGGAGCCTATGGAGCGCGTTGTCATCGATGTGCCTGAAATCTATCAGGGCAATGTTATGACCGCTCTGGGCGCCCGCAAGGCCATCCTCATGAATATGCAGATGATGAACAGCCGTACCCGTCTGGAGTTCCGTATGCCCAGCCGCGGCCTGTTCGGCTACCGCAGCCAGTTCCTCACCGATACCCACGGTGAAGGCATCATGAACACCATCTTTGACGGTTATGAGGAATGGTGCGGCGATATTGCCACCCGCTCCACCGGCTCGCTCATCAGCTTTGATACCGGCGATGCCGTCACCTACGGCCTGTTCAACGCACAGCAGCGCGGCACCCTGATTGTCAATGCGGGCGAGAAGGTCTATGAGGGCGAAGTCGTGGGCTACACCCCCACCGGCGAGGATATCACGGTCAATGTCTGCAAGACCAAGCATCTGACCAATACCCGCGCTTCCGGCAGTGACGACGCTCTGCGCCTCATCCCGGTCTCCAAGTTCAGCCTTGAAGCCTGCCTGGAATTCCTTGCTCCCGATGAACTTCTTGAGGTCACGCCCGAGAATCTGCGCATCCGCAAGCGCATCCTTGACCATGACCTGCGCATGAAGGCCACCAGCAAGAAAAACAAGTAATTGAAAAAGCTGCCCCCGTCGGAACAAGTTCGGCGGGGGCATTTTTTGTGTGTCTGCGGGGATTACAGCAGTGCGAGGATCTGACTCTTGGGCAGAGCGCCTACGCTGCGGTTGGCAATCTGACCGTTCTTCATCACCACCAGCGTGGGAATGCTCATAATGCCAAAACGGCTGGCCAGTTCGGGGTTTTCATCCACATTGATCTTGCCAACGCGGATGTCGGGGCGCTCCTCGGCAATCTCCTCAATGATGGGGCCGACCATCCGGCAGGGACCGCACCAGCTTGCCCAGAAATCCAGCAGGACCGGCTTATCGGAGTTCAGAACGAATTCATCAAAATTATTTTTGTTAAGAGCAACACAAGACATATTATTTACCTCCTTGAAGGGTGCTGTTTTTTGATTACAGCCATAGTATACCCCGCCGCCCGGCACATTTCCGTGACAAAATCACCAAAGTCTTGCCCTGACGGTATGTTGTGCGGTACAATGAGAGCAAACGAAAAAGGAGCATACGGCGATGAATATTCAAATCTTCGGCACGGCCAAGAGCTTTGATACCAAAAAGGCACAGCGCTGGTTTAAGGAGCGGAACATCCGGTTCCAGATGGTGGATATGAAGGAAAAGGGCCTGAGCCGCGGTGAGTATGACAGCGTCTGCCGCGCATTGGGCGGCTGGCAGGCACTTGTTGACCCCAACGCGAAGGACAAAGATACCCTTGCCCTCCTTCAGTGGCTTGATGAGAGCCAGCAGGCGGATAAGCTTTTTGAAAATCAGCAGCTCATCCGCCAGCCCATTGTCCGCAGCGGCCGCCAGGCCACCGTGGGCTACTGCCCGGAGGTATGGAAGGATTGGAAGTAATCCGGGTTTGGTCCGGATGCGGCTCCTTGGTGCGGAAGGAGCATGGATTTTTTAATTTTAAAGAGAGGAATTAAACATGGAACTTGCGGCAATCACATTCAAGCAGGTGGGCGTTCTGTTTCTGCTCATCCTTGCGGGCTATGTCTGCGGGCGGACCGGCGCGGTGCGCAAAGAGGATAAAAGTGCGTTTACGGACCTGCTCATCAATCTTGTACTCCCGGCAATGGTGCTGAATTCGTATTTTACGGAATATGACAGTGCAACAGGCCGAAATTTAATTTTGACATTCGGGATGAGCCTGTTTGCAATCATGATGGGTCTTGCCGTGACGGTACCTATCATACGCCGCGGCGAAAAGGACAGCGTTGGCATTCAGCGCTTTGCCTGTGTCTTTTCCAATGCAGGCTATATGGGCTTTCCGCTGATTGAAGCACTTTTCGGCGCCGAGGGCATGATTTACGCAAGTGCCTATGTGACAATGTTTAACCTGACGGCATGGACGGTGGGAATCGCGTTAGTCAGCAGAAAAACGAACGGCAGAGATATTGCGTCGAGTATACTGAAAACCCCGGTCCTCTATGCCGTGGCAGCGGGCATCTTCGTCTATTTCCTGCAAATTCCTGTGCCGGAACTGCTTCAAAAGCCAATCAGTATGATAGGCTCAATGAACACGCCGCTCTCCATGTTTATCACAGGTATGCTCATTGCCTCGAGCCGTCTTGACCGGATTATCCGCCGGCGTGAACTCTGGGCTGTGACCTTTGTTCGGATGCTCCTGATTCCGGCAATCTGCACAGGGGTTTTTGCACTGCTCGGTTTCAGAGGGATGCCCGCTCAGGTGGTTCTCCTGCTTGAGGCCTGTCCCAGCGCGGCCATGACCTGCATCGTTGCGGTTCGCTATCGATGCGACGAGGAATTCTCCGCAGGAATGGTCGTTGTTACTACCTTGATTAGTATCTTGACTTTGCCGGTTCTTGCTACGCTGCTCAGCAGCCTGATTTGATGCACGCCCTTCCCTTGACAATTCGGCGGTTCTATTATAAGATAAAAAGCACTGCAACTTTTGCCCCGCTTGACAAAGCGGTGCCTGATTTTACAAGAGGGGAGGGAAGGCCGCTTGGAACCGCAAAAATCCCGCAAACAAATCATTGTGGAGGAGATTGTCCGCATTGCCCGCATTTTCAGCGCGGACAAGATTACGGTCTATGCGGCGCAGGCGTCCTTTTTTGTCGTTATCTCCGCGGTGCCTTTCTTTTCTCTGCTGCTGTCCTTTATCAGTATTTTTATTCCCCCTAATTTTCAAAGCTCTCTTTCCGGTTATGCCTTTTCGGGTGAGATGGCGGCACTGATTGAGTCGCTGCTGGGGGATTTGCAGGATACCCCGGAAGTCCCGCTGGCATCCCTGTCTGCCATCCTTGTGCTGTGGAGTGCTTCCAAGGGAATGTCCGCAATCCGGTCGGGCCTTGAGACGATTTATCACGCTTCGGCTCCCAGCGGCTATGTCCTTAAGCGGCTGAAATCGCTCGTGAATACGCTGGTATTCATCGGGATGCTTCTCATCACGATGCTGCTGATGGTCTTTGGCGAGTTCCTTGTCAAACATCTGCCGTTTTTGCAGTTCCTTGCCTCGGTGGTGCGGTGGCGTATGCCGCTCATGATTTTGCTTGTGACGGCGTATTTTACCTTCATGTATGCCGCCACCGCGCGGCGCAGTGTGGGAATGCCGGGACTGCGCGGACTGAAAAACCGCATTCTTCCCCATGTGCCGGGCGCGTTTTTTGCCTCAATCGGGTGGATGGTATTTTCCTTCTTCTACTCGCTTTATATCCGCTATTCGCCCAATGCCTCCTATATCTACGGCGGCCTTGCGGCGGTCTGCCTGATTATGCTCTGGCTTTATTTCTGCATGATTATCTTCCTGAGCGGTGCCGAGATCAACAAGCTCTGGGCGGCCTACAAAGAGGAAAAAGCACACAAAAACAAATCATAATATCAAAAAACCTGCCAATCAGCGGCTCACAAAAGAGCGCTTGGTTGGCAGGTTTTGTTTTTGGGATTCAGCCGGCGGGCGGCGCGCAAATCAACGGTGCTGAATGCCGATTACACAATCAGCCCAGTGCTTCGATAGACTGGCGCAGGTTGGCCAGCTTGTCCTCTGCGGCGCTGAGTTTGGCGCGGGTCTCGGCCACGAGCTTTTCGGGCGCGCGCTCAACGAACTTGGGATTGCCCAGCTGATTGCGGAAAATGTCAGCTTCCTTCTCGGCCTTGGCCAGTTCCTTGTTCAGACGGGCCAGTTCCTTCTCACGGTCGATCAGTTCCATCATGGGAATGAAACCGCGGGCGGCCGGGGTTGCCACGGTGGCCATGCCCTCGGCGGAGCCTTCATACTTTTCGGTGAGCGTCACATCGGTGGCAAATGCAAAGCGTGCCAGATAGGCCTCACCTTTCTGGAAGGCTTCGGGACGGGCCGTCTCAATAATCATGCTGGTCTTGCGGGCCGGGTGAACATTCATGTCACTCCGGGTCGCACGCACGGCCTTGATATAGTCCATCAGCACTTCAAAGTCCGCGCACTCCTGCGGCCAGGACTGCATGGCGGCGGCATCGGGCCACTGCTGGGTCATGATCGTCTCGGCACTGCCGGGCAGAGCCTGATAAATCTCCTCGGTGATGAACGGCATGAAGGGATGGAGCAGCTTGAGTGCGGCATCCAGCACCCAGACCAGAACCTTGCGGGCGGTGTCCGCCTGCAGTTCATCGCCGCCGTTCAGACGGGACTTGCAGATTTCAATATACCAGTCGCAGTAGATGTCCCAGATGAAGTTCTCGACCTTTTCGGCGGCCAGACCCAGTTCGTACTTGTCCAGGTTGGCAGTTACTTCGGCGGCAGTGCGGGCCAGCTCGGAGAGCACCCACTTATCGCTCATGTCAAGCAGGGATTCATCCGGCATACCAGGCTCAAAGCCCTCGGGCAGGTTCATCAGTACAAAGCGTGCGGCGTTCCAGAGCTTGTTGGCAAAGTTGCGGCTTGCCTTAACTTTTTCATCGCTGTAACGCATATCGTTGCCCGCTGTGGAACCAATGAGCAGCGTCATGCGCAGCGCATCGGCACCGTACTGGTCAATGACCTCCAGCGGATCAATGCCGTTGCCCAACGATTTGCTCATCTTGCGGCCCTGGCTGTCCCGCACAAGACCGTGGATGAGAACCGTGTCAAACGGTGCCTTGCCGGTGTAGGCAAGGCCCGAGAAAATCATACGGGAAACCCAGAATCCGATGATGTCATAGCCCGTCACCAGCGCGTTGGTGGGGTAGAAGTAGTCAAGATCCTCGGTCTGCTCGGGCCAGCCCAGCGTGCTGAACGGCCACAGGGCGGAGCTGAACCAGGTATCCAGCGTGTCGGGGTCCTGGGTCAGATGGGTGCTGCCGCAGTGGGGGCAGACGGTCGGCGCATCCTTAGCCACAACGGTGGCACCGCAGTCATCACAGTACCAGGCAGGAATCTGATGGCCCCACCAGAGCTGACGGCTGATGCACCAGTCACGGCTGCCCTTCATCCAGTTGATATAGTTCTTGGTGAAGCGCTCAGGAACAAAGCGGATTTCGCCTTTTTCCACACTTTCAATGGCGGGTTTGGCCAGAGGTTCCATCCGGACAAACCACTGCTTGGACACCATCGGTTCGATGACGGTGTGGCAGCGGTAGCAGGTGCCGACCTCATGCTTGAGCGGCTCGGTGGACTTGAGGTAGCCGCCGGCCTCCAAATCAGCCAGAATGGCCTTGCGGGCCTCGGCAGTCGTCATACCGGCATATTTGCCGCAGTCCAGAACCTCCGGCTCATCGGCGGAGGCGTGACCGCTCGCCTTGAGCGCCTCCGCCTCAGCACGGTCGGCGGCACCGGTCATGTGACCGTCATAGGTCAGGACACGGATGACCGGCAGATTGTGGCGCTTGCCCACTTCAAAGTCGTTGGGGTCATGCGCGGGGGTGATTTTGACAACGCCGGTGCCCTTCTCCATATCAGCGTGTTCGTCGCAGACGATGGGAATCTCCTTGTTGAGCAGCGGCAGAATCACATGGCAGCCATGCAGATGGGTATAGCGCGGGTCATCGGTGTTGATGGCCACAGCCGTGTCGCCCAGCATTGTCTCGGGACGGGTCGTGGCCAGCTCAAGCATCTCGCCGGTCTCCTTGACCGGGTAGAGCAGGTGCCAGAAGGAGCCATCCTTCTCCTCATATTCCACCTCGGCATCCGAGATGGAGGTGTTGCAGTGCGGGCACCAGTTGACCATGCGGTTGCCGCGGTAAATCAGTCCCTGGTCATACAGGCGCACAAAGACCTCACGCACGGCGTTGGAGCAGCCTTCGTCCATTGTAAAGCGCTCGCGCTCCCAGTCGCAGGAGCAACCCAGCTTCTTGAGCTGGCTGACAATACGGCTTCCGTAGGTGTTTTTCCATGCCCAGGCGCGGTCCAGGAACCCTTCACGGCCGACCATCTCTTTGGTCAGGCCTTCCTCGCGCATGGCGGCCACAACCTTGGCCTCGGTGGCGATGGAAGCATGGTCGGTGCCGGGCACCCAGAGTGCGGCGTAGCCCTGCATCCGCTTGAAGCGAATCAGAACGTCCTGCCAGGTTTCGTCCATGGCATGGCCCATGTGAAGCTGACCGGTAACGTTCGGCGGGGGCATAACGATGGTGAAAGGCTTTTTGGAACGGTCAATCTGGGTGTGAAAGTACCCTTTGTCACACCAGTTTTGATAGATGCGGTCCTCTGTGCCTTTGGGATCATACTGTTTGGCAAGTTCTTTCGGCATAGTGTTTCCTCCTCTTTCGGTTTTCGGGACGGAACGCAAAATAAAAGGCCGTCCCATGCTGACATCCATGGGACGGCCTGTAAAATTACAAGTCGCGGTACCACCCAAATTGGCCCCATATGGGACCCACTTGAACGCCCTGTAACGGGGGCGGTGCGGGACCGGCTGAGGAAGTGTTCGTTCACCGATCCTGCCCGGCGGTGAACGGGCGCACCAGCTAAATGGCACACCAACCACCGCCTGCGAAGGCGACAAACGCGGGCACACTCCTGCCGGATTTCACCAACCCCGGCTCTCTGCAAGAAGTGCCTGCCCGCGGAACTCCTCCGCATGGCATTTACTTAGGCTTAATTTAGCACATTCCGGGCTGGCTTGTCAAGAGGTGAGAAAATTACCGCTTGTTGCTGCGGCGCCAAAGCCCCATCTTTTCCGCTTCGGCAATCAGCTCCTCACGGAAGTCGGGGTGCGCAATGTTGATCAGCGCCTCGGCGCGCTCCCAGGCGGTCAGGCCCTTGAGACGTGCCATGCCGTATTCGGTCACGAGATAATCCGTGTTGGCACGCGTGTCGGTTACGATGCTGCCGGGATGCAGGGTCGGGCGGATACGGCTTTCCAGCTTGCCGGTCTTTTTGTTCATGAAGGTGGAGGACATGCAGATAAAGCTCTTGCCGCCGTTGGAAAGGTAAGCACCGAGCACAAAATCGAGCTGGCCGCCCGCGCCCGAGATGGGACGGATGCCGCTGCTCTCTGCATTGATCTGACCATAGAGGTCGCAGTCAATTGCGTTATTAATCGAGATAAAGTTGTCCAGGCTGCTGATGACACGCACATCGTTGGTGTAATCCACAGGAGCAGACATACATTCGGGGTTGTGGTCAAGATAGTCGTACATCTTCTGCGTGCCTGCGCCGAACGCGTAGGTCTGACGGCCGGTGTCCACGTTCTTGCAGCGGCCGGTGATGCGGCCTGCGAGCGCCATATCAACAAAAGAGTCCACATACATTTCGGTATGTACACCCAAATCCTTGAGGTCACTCTCGGCAATCATTGCGCCGATGGCATTGGGCATACCGCCGATGCCGAGCTGCAGGCAGGCACCGTTGGGGATATTCTCCACAACCAGCTTGGCCACAGCCTGATCCACTTCGGTGGGGGCTCCGCCGCCGGCAAGCTGGTCGATGGGCGGATTGTCACCCTCGATGATGCCGTCAATCTGAGAA
Source organism: Oscillospiraceae bacterium (assembly GCA_029006135.1). Lineage (GTDB taxonomy): Bacteria > Bacillota > Clostridia > Oscillospirales > Ruminococcaceae > Gemmiger. Next base: position 12,439 of record JAQXGE010000084.1, read on the forward strand.
ATGTGCAGACAGTTGTCATGTCCGCCCAGGCAGACCGGCATATTGCGGTTGATTTCAACGTACACCTTGTCCGCCTTGCGGGCAGCATCAGCCAGATGGCTTGCGCAGGGACCGAGGTTGAAGTAGCCGTGATTGTCCATCGGCGCCGTCACAAACACCGCAATGTTCAGCGGGTCGGGGCTTTCCCGGTAGTAACGCGGCAGCTCCGAGTAGCGGATGGGGGTGTAGAATGCGTATCCGGCGTTCACAGCCTTCCGCTCGATGCCGCCCATGTGCCAGCTGTTCCAGGTAAAGTGCGCGCCGGGATCCTCAATCTTGAAAATTTCCGGCACGTGGCAGAGAATACCGCCGCGGAACTTGATGTCATACAAACCGGGCATGCGCTTGGCCAGTGCTGCGTCAAAAGCTACGGGGGTGCCGACACACCATCCGTAGTCAACCCAGTCGCCGTCCTTGACCTGTGCGGCCACGGCATCGGCACTCATCAGCTTTTGTGCGTAAACAGATTGGTAATCCATAAAAAACAACTCCTTTGTCTTTATGCAATCTTTATATAATAAAATCGGTAGAAAACATCGACAGATAATCCGGCGCAGGGACTGTGCTCTGTCGTTTGCTTGAAGAGCACTAAAAACTTTACTATTGATATTATTTTAACATTATCTTGCGGCTTGTCAACGGTAAAAGCATCTTTTTTGCTCCCAAAATCCATAAGTCGGACACGTTTTGTACAATTCTACGAATCGAGAGGGAAAAATTCTACAGTTTTTTCATAAAAAAGCAATTGACAAAACCTTAACAAAAGTGTAAAACTATAGTATACCGTGCGGGAGGAATCCCAGAAGCATCCGTAAGCCGGACCGGTTTTATGGCATGACAGTGATTTGTCGGCAGCTAAACTGCGCAACGGCGTTGGGTGCTTTTATTTCCGCCCAAACCTGTTAGATTTTTAACAGAAAACGGTATTCGGCGATACTGCCATCCAAGCAGGAGGAACCCCAGAATGCCCACAGCCATGTATCCCGGCAGCTTTGACCCGGTCACCCGGGGCCATCTGGATATCATTCAGCGCAGCGCCAAAATGTTTGACCACCTCATCGTCGCGGTTCTCAACAACAGTGCCAAGACACCGCTGTTCACAGTGGAGGAACGGGTGGAGATGCTCAAAGAGTGCTGTGCGGATATTCCCAATGTGGAAGTCAGGAGCTTTGACGGCCTGACGGTCAATTTCGCCAAGCAGAACAACGCAACCGTGATGGTGCGGGGACTGCGTGCCGTCACTGACTTTGAAAATGAGATTCAGCTTGCCCACACCAACAACGCCCTGATGCCAGGGATTGAGACCGTGTTTCTTGCAACTTCGATTGAATGGAGTTATCTTTCTTCCACGATTGTGCGGGAGGCTGCCCATTACCACCAGGATGTTTCCAAGTTCGTTACACCCAATGTGGAGAAAGCCCTCGATAAAAAGATCGGGGAAGGAAAAGTCTGAAGGAATTTCTGACCCGCAGAGGTCTGAAATATAATAATCGAATCCGATTGAAAGCAATTACAATATTTTTAGGAGGCTTTTTGTATGAAAAAGATTGTCATCGCATCCGCCTGCCGTACAGCTATCGGCAAGTTCGGCGGCACTCTGAAGGATGTTCCCGCTGTGGACCTTGGCTCCATTGTCATCAAGGAAGCCATTGACCGCGCCGGCATCAAGCCCGAGCAGGTTGATCAGGTTTACATGGGCTGCGTAATCCAGGCCGGTCTGGGCCAGAACGTTGCTCGTCAGGCTTCCCTGAAGGCTGGCCTGCCCATCGAGACCCCCGCCGTCACTGTCAACGTGGTCTGCGGCTCCGGTCTGAACTGCGTCAACATGGCTGCTCAGATGATCGAGGCCGGCGATGCTGACATCGTGGTTGCCGGCGGTATGGAGAACATGGATATGGCTCCCTACGCTCTGCAGAAAGCCCGTTACGGCTACCGCATGAACGATGGCAAGGTTGTCGATACGATGGTCAACGATGCTCTGTGGGATGCTACCGGTTTCAATATGCACATGGGCATGACCGCTGAGAATGTCTGCACCAATGAGACCTATCAGAAGAAGTACGGCTACAGCCCCATCACCCGTGAGATGCTCGATGAGTTCAGCTACAACAGCCAGGTCAAGGCTGATGCCGCCATCAAGTCCGGCGCCTTCAAGGATGAGATCGTCCCCGTCACCATCCACGGCAAGAAGGGCGACATCGTGTTTGATACCGATGAAGGCCCCCGTCTGTCCTCCATGGAAGTCCTCGGCAAGCTGAAGCCCGCCTTCAAGCGCCCGGACGGCCTCGTGACCGCCGGCAACTCCTCCGGCATCAATGACGGCGCTGCGGCTCTCGTCATCATGAGCGAGGAGAAGGCTAAGGAACTCGGCATCACCCCGATGGCTACCTGGGTTGGCGGCGCTCTGGCCGGTGTTGAGCCTGAGGTCATGGGTCTCGGCCCCATCGCTGCTACCCGCAAGGTCATGGCTAAGACCGGCCTGACGGTTGACGATATGGACCTCATCGAGGCTAACGAGGCTTTTGCTGCTCAGTCTGTGGCTGTCGGCGAGGCTCTGGGCTTTGACAAGGACAAGCTGAATGTCAACGGCGGCGCTATCGCGCTGGGCCATCCCGTCGGCGCTTCCGGTGCCCGTATCCTGGTCACGCTGCTGTACGCCATGAAGCATCGCGGCGCTCATAAGGGCCTGGCTACCCTGTGCATCGGCGGCGGCATGGGCTGCGCCACCATCGTGGAAATGTAATTGGACGGAGGAATAAAAATGTCCTTTGTAACGACTGAAATTCAGGGCGCTGTGGCCATTGTCACCATTGACCGGCCGAAAGCCCTGAACGCACTGAACCCCGAAGTGCTGGCTGACCTGAAGGCCGCCTTTGAGGGAATTGATCAGAATACCGTGCGCTGCGTTGTGCTGACCGGCGCAGGGGAAAAGAGCTTCGTGGCGGGCGCCGACATCGCTTCAATGTCCACCATGACCAAGGCCGAGGGCGAAGAATTTGGCAAGCTCGGCAATGACATCTTCCTGATGATTGAGAACTTCCCGCTCCCCGTCATCGCGGCCGTCAACGGCTTTGCACTCGGCGGCGGCAATGAGCTGGCCATGAGCTGCGACATTCGTCTTTGCTCCGACAACGCCGTGTTCGGTCAGCCCGAAGTCGGCCTTGGCATCACCCCCGGTTTCGGCGGCACCCAGCGTCTGGCTCGTCTGGTCGGCATGGGCATGGCCAAGCAGATGGTTTACTCTGCGCTCAACATCAACGCGGAGGAGGCTCTGCGCATTGGCTTGGTCAACGCCGTGTATCCTCAGGCAGAACTGATGGAGAACGCTCTTAAGCTCGCCAACAAGATTGCCCGCAATGCGCCCATCGCAGTGCGCAACTGCAAGAAGGCTATGAACGAGGGCATCAGCAAGCCGATTAACGAGGCTGTTGAGGTCGAGGAAAAGCTTTTCGGTGACTGCTTTGAGACGCATGATCAGGTGGAAGGTATGAAGTGCTTCCTCAGCCGTGAGAAGCCCAAACCCAAGCCGGTGTTCACAAATAACTGATTTTTGAAAACGGAATGACGGCCTCCACTGCCGAAAAAAGCGGTGGAGCGCCGGAATTCCATTTTCTGTGTCGCATCAAAATAAACAAGAATCGTTTTTTGCAATAACTTTAAGGAGGATACAACAATGAAAGTTGGCGTTATTGGCGCAGGTACTATGGGTCAGGGCATTGCGAAGGCATTCGCTCAGGTTCCCGGCTACACCGTCGCACTGTGCGACATCAAGCAGGAGTGGGCTGACAAAGGCAAGGCCAAGATCGAGGCCGGCTACTCCAAGCTGGTTGCCAAAGGCAAGCTCGAGCAGGCTGAAGTTGACCGCCGCATGGCTGCCATCACCGCTGGTCTGAAAGAGGATCTGTGCGCAGACTGTGACCTCATCGTTGAGGCTGCCTTCGAGGATATGCAGGTCAAGCAGACCACCTTTGCAGAACTGGACAAGATCTGCAAGCCGGAGTGCATCTTCGCCTCCAACACTTCCTCTCTGTCCATCACCGAGATCGGCAAGGGCCTGAGCCGTCCTCTGATCGGTATGCACTTCTTCAACCCTGCTGACCGCATGAAGCTCATTGAGGTCATCGCTGGCTGCAACACCCCCGCTGAGACCGTGGATGCAATCGTTAAGATCAGCACCGAGATCGGCAAGCAGCCCGTTCAGGTCAACGAGGCCGCTGGCTTTGTTGTCAACCGCATCCTGATCCCCATGATCAACGAGGCTGCCTTCATCAAGATGGAAGGCGTTTCCGATATCGCCGGCATCGATACCGCTATGAAGCTCGGCGCCAACCATCCCATGGGACCCCTGGAACTGGGCGACTTCATCGGCCTGGATATCTGCCTGGCCATCATGGACGTGCTCTACAAGGAGACCGGCGACAGCAAGTACCGCGCCTGCCCGCTCATCCGCAAGATGGTCCGCGGCGGCAACCTGGGCTGCAAGACCGGCAAGGGCTTCTATGTCTACAACGCTGACCGCACCAAGACCCCGGTGGACGCGCTGTAACGCATCTTAAACATTTTCCTCCTGACGGTTTTGCGCCGTCAGGAGTGATTTGTTGAATAAGGAGGATAATCGTTATGGATTTTACCCTGTCCAAACAGCAAGCCATGGCACAGAAAATGTACAAGGAGTTTGCTGAAAACGAAGTTAAACCCCTGGCTAAGAAGGTCGATGCTGAAGAGTACTTCCCCAAAGAGACCGTCGAGAAGATGGGCAAACTGGGCATGATGGGCATCTACTTCCCCAAGGAAGTCGGCGGCGCCGGCGGCGATGTGCTGTCCTATGTGATGGCAGTTGAGGAAATGTCCAAAGTGTGCGGCACTACGGGCGTTATCCTTTCCGCTCACACCAGCCTGTGCGCTGCCCCCATTTATGAGAACGGCACGCCTGAGCAGAAAGCCAAGTACCTGCCCAAACTGTGCAGCGGCGAGTGGCTGGGTGCCTTCGGTCTGACCGAGCCGGGCGCCGGCACCGATGCGCAGGGCCAGCAGACTGTTGCCCGTGAAGAGGGCGACCACTGGGTTCTCAATGGCTCCAAGATTTTCATCACCAACGCCGGCTATGCTGATGTGTTTATCATCATCGCTGTTACCGATGTTGTGACCGATAAGCGCGGCCGCAAGCAGAAGCTCTGCTCTGCCTTCATCGTTGAGCGCACCGACCCCGGCTTCAAAGTCGGCAAGCCCGAGGACAAGATGGGCATCCGCGGTTCCTCCACCTGCGAACTGATTATGGAAGACTGCATCATCCCGAAGGATCGTATGCTGGGCGTGCGCGGCAAGGGCTTCCAGCTTGCTATGGCTACGCTGGACGGCGGCCGTATCGGTATCGCTTCCCAGGCCCTGGGCATTGCCGAGGGCGCCATTGATGAGACGGTTGCCTACGTCAAGGAACGCAAGCAGTTCGGCCGCTCCATCTCCGCTTTCCAGAACACCCAGTTTGAGCTGGCCGAGATGAAGGCCCGCGTGGATGCCGCCAAGTATCTGGTCTATGCCGCCGCTCAGAAGAAGCAGGCTGCCATGAACGGCCAGAAGATCCGTTACAGCGTGGAAGCTGCTGAGGCAAAACTCGTCGCTTCCCGTACTGCCAGCGATGTCACCCGCCGCTGCCTGCAGCTCTTTGGCGGTTACGGCTACACCCGTGACTACCCCATCGAGCGGATGATGCGCGATGCCAAGATCACCGAGATCTACGAGGGCACCAGCGAAGTCCAGATGATGGTCATCTCCGGCGCGATGCTGAAGTAAGGAGGCAAGACGTACAATGAAAGCTATTGTTTGTGTCAAACAGGTTCCCGATACACAGGGCAAAGTCGCTGTGAAGCCGGACGGCACGATGGACCGTGCTGCGATGGCTACCATCACCAACCCCGATGACCTGAATGCCGTTGAGGCTGCCCTGCAGCTCAAGGATGAGACCGGCTGCGAGGTCGTTGTTGTCACCATGGGTCCGCCGCCGGCCGAAGGAATGCTCCGTGAGCTGATTGCCCGCGGCGCAGACCGTGGTGTTCTGGTCAGCGGCCGTGAGTTCGGCGGTTCCGATACTTTCGCGACCTCCCAGATTCTGGCTGCTGCCGTCAACAAGATTGGCGTTGGCCCCGATGACATCGTTTTCTGCGGCCGTCAGGCCATCGATGGTGATACCGCTCAGGTCGGTCCCCAGATCGCTGAAAAGCTGCATCTGCCTCAGGTGACCTATGTGACCGATATCAAGAAAAACGGCAACGATCTGGTCGTGAAGCGTCAGCTCGAGGACGGCTACATGGAAATCAAGGTCCAGACGCCCTGCCTGCTGACCTGCATCAAGGAACTCAACCAGCCCCGTTACATGAGCATCTCCGGCATCTTTGAGTGCTACGATAAGCCCATCGAGGTCTACGATTACAATGCTCTGAAGGATGATCCCCTCATTGAGACTGACACCATCGGCCTCAAGGGCTCCCCGACGAACGTTTACAAGTCTTTTGCTCCCCCGGTCAAGGGCGCGGGCCAGATGGTTGAGAGTGTCAGCCAGCTGGTCGGTATCCTGAACGACAAGCACCTGATTTGAGAGAGGAGAGAAGTACAATGGCTGAATACAATGCGATGGACACTGCCGCCTTCAAGGGCGTGTGGGTCTTTTGTGAACAGCGCGAGGGCATGATCCAGACCATCAGCTACCAGCTGCTCAGCGAGGGCCGCAAACTGGCCAACGATTTGGGCGTTGAGCTGTGCGGCGTTGTGATGGGCAGCGAACTGAATGAGCAGTATGTCAAAGCTCTGGGCGGCTACGGTGCCGACCGCGTCTACTATATCGACAGCCCTCTGCTCAAGGATTACACCACCGATGGCTATGCCAAGGCTCTGTGCGATCTCATCCAGGAGAAGAAGCCTGAGATCGTGCTGATCGGCGCTACCAACCTGGGCCGCGACCTTGGCCCCCGCTGCGCTGCTCGTCTGCACACCGGCCTGACTGCCGACTGCACCCACCTGGATGTGGATGTGGAGAAGTACAAGGACTTCCTGCGCTCCACTTCCAACATTGATGTGGATAACACCAAGTTCGAGGAAAACACCAACCTCAAGATGACCCGTCCGGCTTTCGGCGGCCACCTGATGGCAACGATTATCTGCCCGCGCTTCCGCCCGCAGATGTCCACCGTCCGTCCCGGCGTTATGCAGACCCAGCCTTACGATGAGGCCGGTGCCGAGAAGGTTGTTGTCGAGAAGATTGCTCCCGCACTGACCAAGGATGACATCCATGTCGAAATCCTCGACATCAAGAAGAGCGCCAAGAAGATGGTCGATCTGATCGGCGCCGATGTTGTTGTCGCAGTCGGCCGCGGCATCAGCTCTGACCCTGAGAAGGGCGTTGCTCTGGCTGAGGAGCTCGCCGGTGTCCTGGGCGGCGTTGTGGGTGCTTCCCGTGCCGTCACCGATGAAGGCTGGCTGTCCTCTGACCATCAGGTCGGCCAGACCGGCAAGACCGTCCATCCGCGCATCTATGTTGCGCTGGGCATCTCCGGTGCCATCCAGCACCTTGCCGGTATGCAGGATTCCGACACCATCATTGCCGTGAACAAGAACGAGAGCGCGCCCATCTTCGCTGCCGCTACTTACGGCATCGTGGGTGACCTGTATAAGGTTGTTCCCGAACTCATCAAGGAAATCCGTGCCATCAAGGAAGCACAGTAATTTCCTGAAATCGGTTTCCGGTTAACTGCAATAAAAGCCCGCCCCCGCATCGACGTTGTATCGATGCGGGGGCGGTTTTTTGTTTGCAGAAAAAAATTACTGGGCCTTTGCCGTGTGGGAAGCGGTGGGCTCACCCAACAGCTCGGTGGCGGCGTTCATGATGGGGGCAATGTCCACAACATTGCTGTCCGCCATGCAGTAAACCACAACGTCACCGTAGACATTGCACTGCTGCTGGTCGGCCATCACGCAGATCCACTTGGCGGGGTCGATCGTGTCAATCATGGTCTGGGCAACGGCATCCGCATCAGCGGCATCCTTGACGCGCACAAGCGCCAGACTGTATGCGGAACTGCCCGTCATGGACTCCGAAAGCACGGCCGCATCAATGAGTTTTGCATCATCAGCCGTCAGCCCCAGGTTGTAGCGCAGCCAGTCTTCGTTCTCAAGGTCCACAGCCATCGTTTCAACCATCATCAGCTCAATGGGGGCCTTGGCGTAAATCTCATTCACAATACCGGAAAGCGCCTCATCCGGAGTGGACGTTTCCGGCTCGGCCTGGTCTGCATCGCTGCCCTGTGCCTCGCTGCTCTCGGGCAGCGGGGAAGGGGTGGACTCCGCCGCAGGCGCGGAGTCTGCGGCGGAAGATGCGGAAGAGGAACTTCCGGTTCCGCAGGCGGTCAGTGCGGCAGCAAGAAGGGCGGCCGCCAGAATCAGAGAAAGTTTTTTCATGTGTTGACTCCTTTTTACTTTGATGTTGGGGGACTGAAGCTAATATAACCCGTTTTCGGTCAAAATTTCACCCCGGGCAAAGGTGAAATCCCAGGCGTCCCGCGGCAGCGCTTCCTCAAAAAGCAGCGCAGATGGGCAGATCAGCAGTTTGGCACCGCCTGTGCCGGCGTATTCGGCCAGGAAACGGTCATAATACCCCGCGCCCCGACCGAGCCGGGTGCCGTACCGGTCTGCGGCAAGGCAGGGGATGAGCGCCAGCGTGTCGGGGGAGGGGGCAGCGCGTTGACTTCCCGTTGGTTCAAAAATCCCGTACCGCCCCTGATGCAGTTCCTCCGGCACATTTACGGCAATCATTTCCATCTGCCCGCCGTCCCCCGGCAGGCAGCGCGGCAGACAAAGCTGTTTGCCGTCCGCAAGTGCCCGCTGCAGAATCGGGGCAGTGTCCGGTTCGTCCCGCATCGAGGCAAAGGCGAAAACTGTCTGCGCACTCTGCCACACCGGCAGTGCGAAAAGCTGCTGTGCCATTGTACTGCCCAGCACTGTCATGTCAAGGGTGCGCCGGCGTTCCCGCGCCAAGGCGCGCGCCTGCTGCTTGTTCATAGGGTCACCTGAGCCTTTCCTCTCATCAAAACGGCAAAATCGGACGGTGTGTTACAGGAGAAAGTCTTTTTTCAAAAAAATCACAAAATCAGCGGTACACGACTTCAAATTCTTCGAGTACACACAGACCGTTCTCATCAAACGGCAGCCCGGCCTCCTCGTAATCCGGCGTGAAGGCTTCCCGGTGAACCTGCCGCCAAAAAGCAAGACTGCGGTCGCCCTCGCCTTCCAAGTATGCGTGGCGCGCATCGACCTCACAAAACGGAACCAGACGCACCCGCGTATCACGAATGATGCAGGCGGCCTCCCCGCTGTCAAACAGGACAATGCTCAAATCACCCGCTTTGGGCGGATCTTCTCCGGCGGTGCGGTAGGCAATGAGCGGGCCGGCCGTGGCGGTTTTGAGCCCGTCCAGCACGAGCCGTGCCAGTTCATCGCCAAGTTCGCCTCCGCCACAGAAGGCCCACGCCTGATAGACTTCATTTGTCTGGTGCTCGGCCGTGTAATTTCTCCACATCTGTTCGGCTGTCATGGCGTGGCCCCCTCACTTTGCAAAAAAAGTTTTTCCCATTGTAACAAATCTTTGCCTGCACTGCAAGGCGGCAGGGACCAAAACGGCGGAATTGCGGGGCAGCCGGCTCTCCCTCTTGCGAAATGCTCCCAAACAGAGTACAATATATCTGTGGTATTATGCCAGATTCAAGGAGCTTCAAAAAAAGGAGAGTTTTATATTATGGGAAAATTTAATTTTATCGAGACGGAAATCCCCGGTGTTGTCATTATCGAACCGACCGTATTTGGTGATGACCGCGGCTATTTTATGGAAACTTACCAGATTGATGATTTTGCCGCTGCCGGCATTGACCATCCTTTTGTTCAGGACAACCAGAGCCGTTCTTCCAAGGGCGTGCTGCGCGGCCTGCATTTCCAGAAAAATCACACGCAGGGCAAACTCGTCCGCGTGACGCTCGGCGAAGTCTACGATGTTGCCGTGGACTGCCGCCCCAACAGCCCCACGTTCGGCAAATGGACCGGCGTGACCCTCTCCGCCGAGAACAAGCGGATGTTCTACATTCCCGAGGGTTTTGCCCACGGCTTCCTCGTTCTCTCCGATGTGGCAGAGTTCAGCTACAAATGCACCGACATCTATGACCCCACCGCGGAGGGCGGCGTGCCTTACGATGACCCCACCATCAATGTGCAGTGGCCGGATTGCGGCTGCCCGTACAAGACCAGCGCCAAGGACAAGGAACATACGCCCTTTGCCCAGCAGAAGTTTGAGTTTTTTGAGAAGTATTGAGTTCGGGGGTCCGCTGTGCAGAAACTGAAAAATTCCTTTGCGGGTTTCTGGAAATACCGTTACCTGCTGCAAAACCTGATTACGCGGGATTTCAAACTCAAGTACCGCCGCAGCGTTCTCGGCGTGGCGTGGAGCGTGCTTAATCCGCTTTTGACCTGCCTTGTCATGTTCCTGGTCTTTGACTCCATCATGAAGGGACTGCGCGGGGAGGGCATTCCGAACTTTGCGGCCTTTTTGCTCATCGGCCAGCTGCTGTTCAACTTCTTCCGGGAGTCCACCTCGATGGCAATGGAGAGCGTGCTCAAAAACGCCCCGCTGCTCCGCAAGGTCTACATTCCCAAATACATCTTCCCGCTTGAGAAAGGCTGCTTTGCGCTTGTGAACTGTATGTTCAGCTTTGTGGCGCTGGCGCTGGTCCTTATTTTCACCCGCACGCCGGTCAGCTGGAAAACCCTGCTGCTGGCACTCTACCCGCTTGTCATGCTGTTTTTCTTCAGCCTTGGCATTGGGCTGGTTCTGTCGGCTCTTTATGTCTTTGTGCGGGACGTCATGCACCTGTGGGAAGTGTTCTGCACTTTGCTGTCCTACGCGAGCGCCATCTTCTATGACCCGGATATGATGTCCGGCGTTATGCAGCAGATTATTCACCTCAACCCGCTGTACTGGTATATCACCGCATTCCGCAGCTGTGTGCTGTGGGGCGAGGGACTGACGGTCAGCATGGTTGTGGTCTGCTTCCTCTGCGCCGCTATCAGCATGGCAATCGGCATCACAGTGTTCCGCAAAACGCAGGACAAGTTTGTCCTGTATATGTAAGGGGGGCGGATTGATATGGCACAGGTACAAAAACCGATTATTTCCATCGACCACGTCTCCATGCGGTTCAATCTGGCCAAAGAAAAGCACGAGAGCCTGAAAGAATACTTTGTGGCACTGCTCCACGGCGGTGTTCGCTTTGATGAGTTCTTTGCCCTCTCGGATGTCAGCTTTGACATTATGCCGGGGGACTTCTACGGCCTGATCGGCCTCAACGGCAGCGGCAAATCCACCCTGCTCAAGATTATCTCCGGCGTATACAAGCCCAGCGCCGGGCGCGTGACGGTCAACGGGACCATTGCCCCGCTGATCGAGCTTGGCGCCGGCTTTGACATGGACCTTACCGCGCGGGAGAACATCTACCTCAACGGTACGGTTCTGGGTTATACCCCCAAATACATTGATTCCAAGTTTGACGACATCGTGGAGTTTTCCGAGCTTCAGGAATTTCTTGATGTCCCGCTTAAAAACTACTCCTCCGGCATGGTGGCGCGCCTTGCATTTGCCGTTGCAACGATGACCAAGCCGGATATCCTCATTGCGGATGAGATTCTGTCGGTGGGCGATTTCCTGTTCCAGCAGAAGTGTGAAAAGCGTATGGCCGAGCTGATGAGCGGCGGCACGACCGTCATCCTTGTCAGCCATTCCATCGACCAGATTGAGCGGATGTGCAACAAGGTAGCGTGGCTTGACCACGGTCACCTGCGCCGCAACGGCCCCACGGCCGAGATTACCGCAGAGTACCGCAAGTTCGAGAAAAAGGACGCCATGAAGGCAGAAAAGGTGGAGGGGTGACCCCTTATGGCAGAGAAACAACCCGAAAACCGTCCCGCCGATGTCGCCGCGCAGGACAGCGTCGGCGGCATGGCCCGGCGGCTGCTGAATCCCGCCCACCTGTGCGACCTTGCGCGCCGCAGCGCCGCCACCCTGCGTGAGCAGGGAATGCAGCAGCTTTGGCGGGATGTGACCTTCCGTGTGGGACTGGCGTTTCACCACGATTCCTGGCAGCACCGCGCCGATCAGCCGCTGCGCCGTGAACTCAAGGCACAGCGGGCTGAGTATGCGAACGGCAAGCCGGGACCGGTCATCAGCATTGTGGTGCCGGTCTATAACACCCCGGAGCGCTTTTTCCGTGAGATGCTGAAGAGCGTACAGCGTCAGACCTACCCCTACTGGCAGCTTGTGCTGGTGGATGCCTCGGACGAAGCACATCCCGCCCCCGGACGCATGGCGCAGAAGGCCGCCGCTCGGGACAGCCGGATTCTCTACCGGAAGGTGGAAAACGGCGGCATTGCCGCCAATACGACAGCTGGTTTTGCTGCGGCATCAGGGGACTGTATTGCGCTGCTCGACCATGATGACGTTCTCTACCCCAACGCGCTCTATGAGTGCGCGGCGGCTCTTGAAGGCGGCGCCGAACTGGTTTACAGCGATGAGATTGTCCTCTCCGCTGACCTCAAAAAGCTGGGAGGCTACCATTTCAAGCCCGACTTTGCGCCGGACTATCTGCGCGGCGTCAACTTTATTACCCATCTGGCGGTTTTTACCCGGCCGCTCCTTGATCGTGCCGGCGCATGGGAGTCCAGTGAGTATGACGGTGCGCAGGACCATGACCTGTTCCTTCGCCTGACCGAGCAGACCACACCCGATAAAATCGCCCACATTAAAAAGGTCCTTTATATCTGGCGCGGCCATGAGGGCTCGACCGCGGCGGGGATGGAAGCCAAACCCTATGCGCTCGCGGCAGGGGAAAAAGCCATCAATGCCCAGCTCAAACGTTTGGGGATGCCCGGGCAGGCTATGTCGGTTCCCGGCGCGCCGGGTGCGTTTCAGGTCCGCTATGAACTGACAGGGCACCCGCTTGTGAGTGTGCTGATCCCCAACAAGGACCATGTCAATGACCTTGAACGCTGCCTGAGCAGCCTTTACAAAAATGCCGGGTATGACAATTTTGAGGTCATTGTGATTGAGAACAACTCCACCGACCCCGCAACGCAAAGTTACTATGACGCGCTGCCCGGCCGCTACCCCCGCATCCGTGTGGTGCGGTATGAGGGCGCGTTCAATTTCTCGGCCGTCAATAATTTCGGCGCGCAGTTCGCACAGGGCGAGCATCTTCTGCTCCTCAACAATGATATTGAGGTGCTGAGCGGTGATTTCCTCCGCGAACTCCTCAGCTATTCCCAGCGCCCCGATGTCGGTGCCGTGGGTGCCAAGCTGTATTACCCGGATGACACCATTCAGCACGCCGGCGTCATTATGGGCATCAATGGCTCGGCGGGGCACAGCCACAAGAGCTATCCCCGCAATGCGGTGGGTGACCTCTACCGCCTGGTCACGACCCAGAACTATATGGCCGTCACCGGTGCCTGCCTGATGACAAAAGCCTCGCTCTACCGGGAAGCGGGCGGTCTCGATGAGCAGAATTTTGCCGTTGCCTACAACGA
>JAQXGE010000085.1 GCA_029006135.1 Oscillospiraceae bacterium
CGGCATCCGCCGCCGCGCCGGTTCGTTTTTGTTCTTATCTTTATAAGTCTCGATCCGTACTTTACAGAAAAGAGGAAGCAAAATGGATAAACAGAACCGCAAGGCAGTTATTGCCGGCAACTGGAAAATGAACAAGACCGCCACCGAGGCGGCTGAGCTGATTGACGCCCTCATCCCCGCCGTGAAGGATGCAGACTGCGAAGTTGTCATCTGCGTGCCTTTCACCGATCTGGTCACGGCTGTTGAAAAAACCAAGGGCACCAACATCCATGTGGGCGCCGAGAACGTCCATTACGAAAAGTCCGGTGCCTTCACCGGTGAAATCAGTGCCGATATGCTTGTCGACCTGGGCGTTGAGTATGTCGTTGTCGGCCACAGCGAGCGCCGCCAGTATTTTGCCGAGACCAACGAGACCGTCAACAAGCGCTCCCGCGCCGCTCTCGCTGCCGGCCTCAAGCCCATCATCTGCGTGGGCGAGAGCCTTGACCAGCGTGAACAGGGTGTGACCGAGGAACTGGTCCGGATGCAGGTCAAGATTGCGCTCAACGGCATGACCGCTGAGGAACTGAAGAATGTTATCATCGCCTACGAGCCTATCTGGGCCATCGGCACCGGCAAGACTGCCACCGCTGAGCAGGCTGAGGAAGTCTGCGCCGCCATCCGCAAGGTGGTCGGCGAACTGTACGGCGAGGAAGCCGCCAAGGCTCTCACCGTCCAGTACGGCGGCAGCATGAACGCAAAGAACGCCGAAGAACTGCTCAGCAAGCCCGATGTGGACGGCGGCCTGATCGGCGGCGCTTCTCTCAAGGCAGACCAGTTTGCTGTTATCGTGGACGCTGCCACCAAGGGCTGATTTAAGGAGAAATCATCAATGTCAAAAAAACCTGTTGTACTCTGCATTATGGACGGCTTCGGCTGGACGCCTGACGAGACGTTCGGCAACGCGGTTGCCGCCGCCAACACGCCGCACCTCGATGCCCTGATGAAGAACTATCCCATGACCACCATCAATGCCTCGGGCATGGCGGTCGGTCTGCCGGATGGCCAGATGGGCAACTCTGAGGTCGGCCACACCAACATGGGCGCAGGCCGCATCGTTTACCAGCAGCTTACCCTCATCACCAAGTCCATTCAGGACGGTGAGATGCAGAAAAATCCCGTTCTCGTGCGGAACATGAAGGCCGCCATCGACGCGGGCAAAGCCATTCACCTCATGGGCCTTGTTGGCACCGGCGGTGTCCACAGCCATGCCGACCATTGGTTCGGTGTGCTGGATATGGCCAAGGCCATGGGCGCCAAGAAGGTCTACCTGCACTGCATCATGGACGGCCGTGACACCGACCCGCATTCCGGCAAGGGCTTCCTGGCGGATCTCCAGGCCAAGCTTGACGAACTGGGCATCGGCACCATTGCCACTGTGACCGGACGCTATTATGCCATGGACCGTGACAACAACTGGGACCGTGAGGAAAAAGCCTACGCTGCCTTTGTTTACGGTGAGGGCAATCATGCCGCCAACGCGCAGGAAGCCATTGAGGCTTCCTATGCCGCCGATGTGACGGATGAGTTTGTGGTTCCTGTTGTGACCTGTGAGGGCGGCCGTGTTGAGGACGGTGATACCGTCATCTTCATGAACTTCCGCCCCGACCGTGCCCGCCAGATGACCCGCATCTTCTGCGATGATGCGTTCACCGGCTTTGAACGCCGCGGCGGCCGCCGTAAGGTCAACTATGTCTGCATGGCGGAATACGATGCCACCATGCCCAACTGTGAGGTTGCTTATCCGCCCGTTGAACTGAAAAACGTTCTGGGCCAGTACCTTTCTGACAACGGCAAGACCCAGCTCCGCATTGCCGAGACCGAGAAGTATGCCCATGTGACCTTCTTCTTCAACGGCGGTGTGGAAGCCCCCTATCCCGGCGAGGACCGCAAGGTTATCCCCAGCCCCAAGGAAGTTGCCACCTATGATCTCAAGCCTCAGATGAGCGCGCCCGAGGTTGCAGCGGAGTGCAAGGCTCGTATCGAGAGCGGCAAGTATGATGTCATCATCCTCAACTTCGCCAACTGCGATATGGTCGGCCACACCGGCGTTTTTGATGCTGCCGTCAAGGCTGTTGAGGCGGTGGATGCCGCTGTCAACGAGGTCGTCACCGCTGCGCTCAATGCGGGCGGCTGCGTGTTCCTCACCGCCGACCACGGCAATGCCGAAAAGATGAAGAATCCCGATGGCACGCCCTTCACTGCGCACACTACCAACGTTGTGCCTTTCGTGGTCATCGGCTGCGGTGATGTGAAGCTGCGCGAAGGCGGCTGCCTGGCGGACATTGCACCCACGATGCTGCCTTATATCGGCCTGCCTGTTCCCGCAGAAATGACAGGAAAGAGCATTATTGTCGAGTAAGCGTTCCTGCTTGGAGTAATTGAGAAAAGCACCCGTTTCTGCTGTAAAATCAGCGGAAGCAGGTGCTTTTTTATTTTGCACAGAAAGATTAAATAAAAATCGTTATAATTGATAGTGGATTCCTTGGTGACAAAGCAGAATTTATATGCTATAATTTCTATTATAACTATCAATAAAGAATGAGGGAGAAAAGAATATGGAATCCGAAAAGTTCTATCGTGAGGTGCTTGGTGCCCAATCGCAGGACTTGATTGATTGGGCGGTTCAAAACACCGTCCGACGGAGTACTTTGAGGGGCGAGGTGATTTTTCGCGCGGGTGAAATGCAGGACATCCTGTGGTTCCTTGTCAGCGGAGTATACCGTGCATACAGGATGGATGCCAAGACCGGCAAAGAGGTCACCGTCTGCTTTGACAAGCTGCCCGGCTCGCCTCTTGCCGGCAACAATGACATTTCAAAACCATGCTTTAATACAATGGACACCGTGATTGAAGGCGAACTGATCGGAATCCCTGTTGAAAAAATTCTTGAGCACATAAAAGTTGATGCCGAACTGGCCAGGATTTATAATAATTTGCTGGTTCGCGGTGCAAATATTCGCTTTGAATACAGCGTTGCAGTCGGTCACGGCACAGCAACTGAGCGGTATAATTGGTTCTGCCGGGAGTTCCCTGGGCTGATCGAGCAGGTCAACAACCGCTATATTGCCTCCTATCTGGGCATGACCCCCGTCACGCTCAGCCGCTTGCGCCATGATGTGGCAACCAAGGAAACGAGAAAAAAGAAGGAAACGGTTTCAAAAAAATAAAACGATATGCCTTTTGACGGATTGATATCCTTGTCATGAGAATGCGGACGGGCGAGCAGTAATAAAATTTCACGCTCATGCAGGGCAATCCCCTTGCCAACAGAGGAAAAATCGGGTATGATGAAAATATAAACCCGGACGGAACAGGGGGCAGGGAAGCGCTGAGCGCACTGCCCACCGAACACCGCGGTATACCCGCGTGAAGAATGGAAAGGGAGTAAACTATGCGTTACTGCAAGAAATGTACGATGCCGGACACCCGCCCCGGCATTACGTTTGACGAGGAGGGCGTGTGCAGCGCCTGCCGTCATTATGAGAACCGCAAAAACGTGGACTGGAACGCCCGCTTCAAGGAGTTCGAGGCTCTGTGTGACAAATATCGCGGCATGAACGGCCCCGGCGGCTACGACTGCGCCGTGGCTGTCTCGGGCGGCAAGGACAGCCACTTCCAGGTTTGGATGCTCAAGGAAGTCATGCACATGAACCCCATCCTCTTCAGCGTGGAGGATAACTTCCCCATGACGCAGGCCGGCATGCATAACATTAAAAATCTCAGTGAGGAATTTGGCTGCACAATCATCAGCTGCAAGCCCAACATCCGCGCCCAGAAGATTCTGATGCGCAAATTCTTTGAAAAATACGGCAAGCCCACCTGGTATGTGGACCGCCTGATCTACACCTTCCCGCTGCACATGGCGGCCAAGTTCAACACCCCGCTGCTCTGCTATGGTGAGAACGTCAGCTTTGAGTACGGCGGCTGCTCCGATGAGGAAACCTATTCCGCTATGGACCAGATTGAGAACGGCGTGGCAGTCGGCTTCCCGATGGAGGAACTGGTCGGGGATGGTGTCACCGAGAACGACCTCTCCCTCACGCTGGCTCCCTCTGCGGAGGAGCGTGCCAAGCTCGACCCGTTCTATATGAGCTATTTCGTGCCCTGGAACAGCTACAAGAACTATCAGATTGCCAAGCAGCATGGCTTCCATGACCTGACGCATGAGTGGGACCGCACCCATCATGCCGAGAACTTTGACCAGATTGATTCCCGTGCCTATCTGGTCCATTCTTGGCTCAAGTATCCCAAGTTCGGCCATGCCGCCGCAACGGACTACACGGCCCGCTATATCCGTTACGGGATGATGACCCGTGAGGAAGCCATTCCCATCATCAAGGAGCGGGACGGAAAACTGGATCCGCTCTGCGTGCGCGATTTCTGTGAGTTCTGCGGCTATACCGAGAGTGAGTTCTGGACCATTATGGATAAGTTCTATAACCGTGACCTGTTCTACAAGAATGACTGCGGCGAGTGGGTCCTCAAACATCCCATCTGGGAGGAAAACAACGAATGATTAAGCACGTGATTCTCTGGAAGCTGCGTGACGATCTCTCCGAGCAGGAGAAAGCTGTCATCAAGGCTGGCATCAAGCAGGGTCTTGAGGGATTGGCCGGTCAGATTCCCGGACTGCTGGACATTCAGGTGAACATTGACGCCCTGCCCAGTTCCGCCAATGCTGACCTGATGCTCGATTCCAGTTTTGCCGATGAGGAGGCACTCAAAGGATACGCCGTCCATCCTGCCCATGTGGCGGTGGCGGATTCCAAGGTCCGCCCGTATACGAGCGTCCGGACCTGTCTTGACTATCGCCTGTAATTTAACGGCACTGCGGGATTTTGCGTCTGCCCTCTTGAAAAGGCGGTAAAGCTGTGTTATAATACGCTCAAACGGCAAAGGCGCCGTCCGTATGGCATCGCCATACGGACGGCGCCATTTCTGTACCCCGGAATGCCAAAAAAACAGAGCGCTGTAAAATGGAATGAGAGTGAGAAATATGGAAAAGAATCCCCGCTATATCCCGATTGACTATTCCAAATATGACCCCAATATCCCCGAGGACCAGCTTGAAGCCTACTACGGTCTGCCCCAGCACGTCCAGTTCTGCAACGAATGCGTCATGAGCAACCAGAAGCCCAACTCCTGCTATGAGTTCGAACACACCATCAACAGCAAGAAAAAGACGATGGTCATTCAGCAGGACGGTACCTGCGATGCCTGCCACGCCTGCCATAACAAGGCCAACGGCCACATTGACTGGGATTTGCGTGAAAAGGAACTTCGGGAACTCTGCGATGAGTACCGCAAAAATGACGGCAGCTATGACTGCCTGGTTCCCGGTTCGGGCGGCAAGGACAGCTTCTATGCCGCATATCTGCTCAAGTACAAGTATGGAATGCACCCCCTCACGGTCACTTGGGCACCGCATATCTACACGCCCTGGGGCTGGGAAAATATGCAGGCATGGATTCACGCCGGGTTTGACAACTACCTCTGCACCCCTAACGGTCAGACCCACCGCCTGCTGACCCGCCTTGCGACGGAGAACCTGTTCCATCCCTTCCAGCCGTTCATTCTGGGCCAGAAGCAGCTTGCCCCCAAGATGGCCGCCAAGTTCGGTATCCCGCTGGTTTTCTACGGCGAGAACGAAGCCGAGTTCGGCAACCCCATCGCGGACAACAACTCCGCACTGCGTGACGAACATTTCTTCGCCGTCAATGACTATGACCATATCTACCTCGGCGGTGTGAGCCTTCGCGAACTCGAGGAGGACTACAAGATTGACAAGGCCGACCTTGCCATCTACCTGCCCTCCGAAACTTCCAACCTTGAGAAAAACCATGTTCAGGTGCGTTACCTCGGCTACTATGAGAAGTGGCATCCGCAGGGCGCATACTATTTCGCTGTTGAGCATGGCAACTTCCGTCCCGCACCCGAGCGCACCCAGGGAACCTATTCCAAATACAATTCCATCGATGATAAAATCGATGACTTCTTCTATTACACGACCTATATCAAGTACGGTATCGGCCGCACAACTTATGACGCGGCGCAGGAAATCCGCAACGAAGAAATCACGCTCGAAGAGGGCAAAGCACTCTGCAAAAAGTTTGACGGCGAGTACCCTGACCGCTTCGAGAAAGAGATTTTCCAGTACCTCTCCATTGACAAGCAGCACTTCCCCTATGCAAGCCAGCTGTTTGAGCAGCCGAAGATGGACCGTGAGTATTTCATGCACCTGGCCGACCGCTTCCGCAGCCCCCACCTCTGGAAATGGGAGGACAATATGTGGAAACTCCGCCATACGCCTTACGAGGGGGACAGTGAAGTACTCTGGGGCGACCCGCGCGGAACGCATCACGAAATCTGATGCCGGGAATGTTTTGCTTCACCAATACAAATTTTCTTCATCTTTTTCATGGAGGGCGTTATGCCAAAGAAAAAAATCCGCCTGATTGCCCGGCTGGATGTGAAGGATGTGAACCTCGTAAAAGGCATTCAGCTTGAGGGCCTGCGCAAACTGGGCGATCCAAACAAATTCGCGCGGGAGTATTACGAGCAGGGCATTGACGAACTGCTCTATATTGACATTGTGGCCAGCCTTTACAACCGCAACAACCTGTCCGACATCGTGCGGCGGACTGTGGATGATGTTTATATCCCGGTCTGTGTGGGCGGCGGGCTGCGCAGTGTGGAAGATGTGCGTCATATTCTCTCAATGGGCGCCGACAAGGTCGCCATCAATACGGCAGCCATCAAGCGCCCCGAACTGATTACCGAGGTGGCCAATGCCTTCGGCAGTCAGTGCATGGTCCTCTCCATTCAGGCCAAGCGCAGCCGTACCTGGCCCGGCAAGTGGGAGGCCTACTACGACAACGGACGCGCCCATTCCGGCTACGATGTGGTGGAGTGGGCCAAGCGCGGTGTTGAGCTTGGCGCAGGGGAAATTCTGCTCATGAGCGTGGATAATGAAGGACTCCAGCGCGGCATGGACCTTGAACTCATTGAGGCTGTCACAAAAGCCGTCAATGTGCCGGTCATCTGCGGCGGCGGTGTGGGCTGCGGCGATGACATTGTGGATGGTGCAAAAGCCGGCGCCGATGCGGTGGCTTGTGCCGCCGTGCTTCACTACGGCAAAGAGACCGTTCAGGAACTGAAAGATGAAATCCGAGCCGGCGGTGTGGAGGTGCGCAGATGAAAGTGACAGTCATTGATTACGGCCTTTCCAACCTGCTCAGTGTGCAGCACGCCTTTGCCCATTTTGGCGCCGAGGTGGAACTGACCAATAAGCCGGAGGATATTCTGGCAGCCAGCGCACTGGTTTTGCCCGGCGTGGGCGCCTTTCAGGACGGCATGGCGGGGCTGGGCAGTCTCGATCTCATCGAACCCATCCGCCGCAAGGCAGGGGAGGGAACGCCGCTGCTCGGCATCTGCCTGGGTATGCAGATGCTTTTTGACGAGTCCGAGGAGTTTGGCCTCCACAAGGGCCTTGGATTGATTCCCGGCCGCGTGGTGCGCATCCCCGATACCGACACCGAGGGTAATCCCCAGCGGGTTCCCCACATCAGCTGGGAACCGCTGATTCCGGCAGGCGGGCGCAGCGATTTTTCCGGCACGGTGCTCTGCGACGTGGCACCCGGGCAGGAGTGCTATTTCATCCACTCCTACGAAGCCAAACCCGCAAAGGAAGAGTATCGGCTCGCAGATGCTGTTTACGGCGGCCGCCCCGTATGCGCCGCGGCACAGAAGGGCAGCGTGGTGGGCACGCAGTTCCACCCCGAAAAATCCGGGCCCGTGGGATTGAGCATCATTCAAAATTATCTCCGCCTGTGCGAGCGGTAAAACGAAACATGATCAAAAACAGGGTGCAGAGGGAGCTTTGCACCCTGTTTGATTACCATTTGTCAAAAACACCTGAAAAATATGGGGTTTCTACTGTGCATTTTCTATGCTTCGTACGGGGATGATAGCAACAAAAATCCATAAAAACCGCTTTTGCGTACATTTATCTATTCCCAACAATGCGCGTTTGATGTATAATGAACCCGTAACATAGTTAATTATATGACGAACTTGCGGCGAAAAGCGCGAGACAGAGAGGTGCTTTATGAAAAAGTTGATCTTGGTTACGAGTCCTCCGGCGTGCGGAAAAACCTATATTTCCAAGCAGCTGGCAAAAGCGCTCAACCATGTGGTGTATCTGGATAAAGACACTTTGATCCCGCTCTCCAAGCAGATTTTTGCGGTGGCCCATCAGCCCTATGACCGCAGCAGCATTTTTTTTGAAAAGTATATCCGGGATCTTGAATACCGTGTTGTGCTTGACTTGGCCATGGAAGCACTGGAGTATGATGACATTGTGCTGATCAATGCTCCCTTCACCCGCGAGATCCGTGATCTTGACTACATCAACACTCTGCGCGGGGAACTCAAGAAAAAAGGCGCGGAACTGGTGGTCATTTGGGTGGATACCAAACCCGAAGTCTGCCACCAGCGGATGATTGACCGCGCGAGCGACCGTGATATGTGGAAACTTAACCACTGGGATGAGTATATTCTGGGCGTCAATTTCGAGGCACCGACCGATTTGGCGCTGCCGGATCAGCCGGATTCGCTGCTGATTTTCCATAACTCCTCTGATGAGGAGTTCGAGGCGAGCATGAAAGAAATCGTCTCAAGTCTGGAAGCGGCTGTGGCCAACAACCCTGCACCCATCCGCACAAAATATTGACCTAAAGGCAATTTTGCTGCCCTGCCCCGGGAACTGTTATCCGGCGCGGGGCCTTTTTTCTTCTCTTGGGGGTAAAAAAGCGGATTGCTTTTGCCCATCGTTTGCGGTATAATCTATCCTGTACCAATATGCAAAATGGGGGATATTGTATGCGTAAGGAACTTTTGGTCGGCTCTACCGGCTTCGTGGGCGGCAATCTGATGGCGGAACATTCCTTTTCCGCACTCTGCCATTCGAGCGATATTTCTGCGCAGTATGATTCCCGTCCGGATTTGTGCGTTTACGCAGGGGTTCCGGCTGCCATGTTCCTTGCCAATGCTGACCCGGAGGCTGATTTGGCCGTGATGGCTGCCGCGCGGGAAAACCTGCGCCGCATTGCACCGCACAAGGTGGTGCTGATTTCCTCCATCGCCGTCTATGCGGACAGCCGCGGCCGTGATGAGTCCTCACCCATGCCGGCGGGGGAACTGCCTGCCTATGGGCGCAACCGCCTTCAGCTTGAACGCTGGGTGCGGGAGGATTTCCCCGATGCACTGATTATCCGCCTGCCTGCACTGTACGGCAAAGGGCTAAAAAAGAACTTCCTTTTTGATTTGCATACCATTACCCCGGCTATGCTGCGCGAGGGGCTTTATCACGAACTGTCGCAAAAAAGCGAGTTGGTCAAAAACGCCTACTCGCCTGCGGACAACGGTTTTTACCGCCTGAACGGCACCGCTGACCCCGCCGCGCTGCGCAGCTGGTTTGCCCAAAATGATTTTAACGCGCTGGCATTTACCGATTCCCGCAGCCGCTACCAGTTCTATCCGCTCAAGCGCCTGTGGAGTGATATCGAAACCGCGCTCAGCGCCAGCCTGACAATGCTCAATCTTGCCACCCCTCCCGTCAGCGCCGCGCAGGTCTATACTGCGGTGACCGGGCGGACGGACTGGCACAATGAACTGGCGAAACCGCCCTTTGACTATGACCTGCGCAGCCGTTATTCGGAACTGCTTGGCGGGCAGGACGGTTATCTTTGCACGCAGGAGCAGGAACTCGCGGACATCTGCGCCTTTATGCGCGAGTGGAGGGACTGAACAATGTCTTCAATCAATCTGGCTATTTCCAATATCGCCTGGGACAAGGCGGATGATGAGGCGGTCTACACCGCCATGCAGCAGGCAGGGTTCACCGGCCTTGAGGTGGCGCCCACCCGCATTTTCCCCGAGGAACCGTATGAAAACCTGACCTCGGCCGCCCTGTTCGGCGGGTATCTTCTCAACCGCTGGGGCTTTGCTGTGCCCAGTATGCAGAGCATCTGGTACGGGCAGACGGGAAATATCTTTGAGCCGGAAGAAGCCGAAGAACTGCTGGACTACACGGCCCAGGCGTTCCAGTTTGCCCATTCCCTCAACTGCCCCAGCCTTGTATTCGGCTGCCCCAAAAACCGCCGCCTTGAGCCGCCCCACACGGCGGCCGAAGCGGATGTTTTCTTCAGCCGCGCCGGATCACTCGCGGCGCGGTATGACGTGGTCCTGGCGATTGAAGCCAACCCGCCGGTCTATACCAATTTCCTCAACAGCACAAAGGACGCTTTTGCACTGGTCAGACGGCTGCAGAACCCCGGTCTGGCGGTGAACCTTGACCTGTCCACCATTCTGTCTAATGGGGAAAAGCTGCGGGATTATGTGGATGATCTTGGCTATGTCAGCCATATTCATATCAGTGAGCCGGGTCTGGCACCGATTTGCCGCCGTCCCGAACACGCCGAGCTTGCCATGCTGCTCAAGGCGGTGGGCTACCGCGGCTATGTCTCGGTCGAGATGGCCCGGACTGACCTCGACACGGTCCTGCGTACCATTGATTATATCGCGGAGGTATTTGCATGAACACAGCCAATGTCACCAACATCCCCGGCGTACCGGATTATATCTGCACGGATTTTGCGCCCAAACGCAGTGACTACTGCCTGCTCATCCCCGTCATCAACGAGGGCTCACGCATCCTTACCGAACTTGGCCGCGCCCAGAAAGCCGGCATTGACAAAATCGTGGACATTATTATCTGCGATGGCGGTTCCACGGACGGCAGCATGGACCCTGAAACGCTGGAACTCTACGGCGTCAACGCTCTTCTCGTCAAAACCGGCCCCGGAAAACAGGGCGCGCAGCTGCGCATGGGCCTGCACTTTGCGCTGGCACTCGAATATAAAGGTGTCCTCACAATTGACGGAAACAACAAGGATTCCATCGAGGATGTCCCCAACTTCATCGCAAAATTGAAGGAAGGTTACGACTTGGTGCAGGGCAGCCGGTTCATTCCCGGCGGCCATGCCATCAATACCCCCAAGAGCCGCTATCTGGCGGTCCGGCTCATCCACGCACCGGTCATCAGCGCCGCGGCGCATCACTGGTTCACCGATACCACCAATGCCTACCGCGCTTACAGCCGGGAGTATCTCACCCACCCGGAAGTCCGCCCGCTGCGGGATGTCTTTATGGGCTACGAACTGCTCGCTTACCTGAGCATCCGCGCCACGCAGCTCGGTCTGAAAGCCTGTGAGGTCCCTGTGACCCGCGCTTATCCGGCTTCTGGCAAGACCCCTACCAAGATCAGCGGCATGAAGGGCAACAGCGATTTGCTCAAGGTGCTGTTTGCCGCTGCACGGGGCAAATACAACCCCTGAGAGGAATACCAAAACGAGCGGAGGTCCAACGGCTTATGACAGTGGACAAAATTATCATCGGCGCGGGCCTGTATGGCCTGTATGCGGCGCAGAAATGCGGTGCCATGGGGCAGCGTGTTTTGGTGCTGGAACGTGATCCGGCTCCCTTTATGCGTGCGACTTACATCAATCAGGCGCGCGTTCATATGGGCTATCATTATCCCCGCAGTTACTCCACGGCCATCAAGAGCGCACGGTATTTTGAACGCTTTTGCCGGGACTATGATTTCTGCCTGCATAAGGAATTTGATCAGATTTATGCCACGAGTGCTCATTTCAGCTGGACCAATGCAGCGGAATTCCGCCGTTTCTGCGCCGCCGCCGGGATTCGTTGTGATGATGTGGCACCTGAGCGCTATTTTAATCCGGGAATGTGCGATGGGGCCTTCCTCACAACGGAATATACCTATGATGCGCAGGTCCTCAAGAACTGGTTTTTGACAGAACTCGAAAAACTCCCCAATGTGACGGTGCTTTACAGCCATCGACCGGAATCTATCCGCGCGACAGGGGACATCTGGCAGGTAAAAGCCGGCGATGTGTATGCGGAGGCGCCTTTTATCCTCAATGCGACCTACGCGGGCGTCAACGATATTCATGCGATGCTAGGACTTCCGCCTTTCGGCATTAAGTATGAGAAGTGCGAGATTATCCTCTGCACCGTGGACGAACGGCTGAAAAACACCGGCATCACGGTTATGGATGGACCGTTTTTCAGCTTGATGCCGTTCGGCCAGACCGGCCTGCACAGCCTGACCAGTGTGACGTTTACCCCGCATGAAACGAGTTACGATGCGGTTGCAACCTTCCCCTGCCAGAAGGAGAGCGGCGGGCTGTGCACACCCGGCAGCCTCTACAACTGCAATGAATGCCCGGCCCGCCCCAAGAGCGCCTGGCCCTACATGAGCCAGCTTGCCCGCAAATATCTGAAAGAGGAGTACGGCTTTGCTTACAAAGGCAGTCTTTTCAGCATGAAGCCGATCCTGAAAGCCAGCGAAATTGATGACTCCCGCCCCACCGTGGTGCGGGTTATGAATACCTCGCCCATGCTGGTGAGCGTGCTTTCCGGTAAGATCAACACGGTTTACGACCTGGATGAGGTGCTTCAATGACAATGACAAACAAGGAAAAGAATTTTATCTCGGCAGTGGTCTACCTGCACAATGACGGCGCACGGGCGGTGGAGTTCTTCCGCAGCCTCGCCGAGGTCTTGGACGCTGCCTTTGAGCAGTATGAACTTGTGGCCGTGGATGATGCTTGTACCGATGACACCATCCCGGCTCTGCGTGCCTGGGCGGCGGGGCTGGAAAAGCCCCTCACCGTACTGCATATGAGCCTGCACCAGGGTCTGGAACTTGCCATGAACGCAGGACTTGATGCCGCCATCGGCGACTATGTGTATGAGTTTGATTCCTGTGAAATGCCCTATTCGATGGACCTTGTGGTAAAAGCCTACCGCACGGCCCTTTCGGGCAGTGATATCGTCTCGGTCTGTCCGAATAAGACGGCGGGCAGCAGCCGGATGTTTTACCGCATCTTCAATGCAAACAGCAACTCGGCCTATCGTCTGCGCACCGATGCGTTCCGTTTGGTGAGCCGCCGCGCCATCAACCGGGTTCACGCTTCGAGCGAAAATCTGCCCTATCGCAAGGCCGCCTATGCGGCTTCGGGCCTTAAAATGACCGACCTGGAGTTTGACGGCCGCCTGACGGATCACGGGGAGCATCGGTTTAACCTTGCAATGGACAGTCTTGCGCTTTATACCGATGCGGGATTCCGCCTGAGCGCCGGGATTGCAATCTTCATGATGGTTTTGGCGTTGGCTGAACTGGCCTATACCCTCATCATCTTCTGCACCGGCCACCCCATTGAGGGCTGGACGACCACAATGTTTGTTCTGACGCTGGGCTTTGCCGGGCTTTTTGCCGTGCTGACAATCGTCATTAAATATCTTTCGCTCTTGGTAGACCTGACTTTCAAAAAGCAGCGGTATTTGATTGAAAGCATCGAAAAAATTCAAAAGTAACCTTTTTCTCCGAAACGATCCCTTGACACAAAGGAGGCCGCTCAGCCGTGTCCCATTCCTTATTCAAAAAACATCACCGCTGTCCGGCTTTCTCTGCCCGTGTCTTTTGGCTTGCCGTGCTGCTCGTGACGCTGCTGCGCTGCGGCGTGACGCAGTTTCAGCTTGCCTATACCTGGGTGGGCGGCGCGCCTCTTGACGATGAACTGATGTTCCGCGCCGCCAATGCCATTACCAACGGGCAGTGGCTGGGGGAGTATGATTACCTGACGCTCTCCAAGAGTATGTTCTTCCCGGTGTGGCTGGCTTTTCTTAATGCGCTCCACATTCCCTACCTGCTCGGCGGTGCGCTGCTCTGGTGCGCCGCATCGCTGCTCATGGCTTTCGCACTGCGTCCGCTCTGGCGCAGATGGGAAGCAGGGCAGGGGAGAGCCTGCACCCTCGTCCTCTATGCACTGCTGGCGTTTCTGCCTTCTTCCTGGGCTTCCTACACACTGCGCGTCTATCGGGACAATATCTTCCCCGCACTCTGCCTTGTCTGCTTCGCGGGTTTTGCAGGCGCTGCTCTGCGCGCCGTGTTTTACGAAAGAACGGAAAAACCGCTCTGGCCCTGGCTGCTTGCGGCAGGCGCAGGCCTTGCCTGCGGCTACCTTGACCGGGAGGACGCGGGGCTTTTCCTGCTGCCGTTTGCACTGACGGCAACGGTTATCCTTCTGGTGGTATTGATTGCCAAACGCCGCTGGCTTTGCTGTGCGGCACAGGTTCTTCCTTATGGGATTCTCGCGGCAGGCGTGCTGATTTTTTGTACGCTGAATTATCGCACTTACGGAATTTTTGCACTCTCGGATTTCTCGGAAGGCGCTTTTGCCGATGCCATGGGCGCTATGACCCGCGTGGCGACCGAGTCGCAGGAACCGCTGCTCAGCGTGCCGGCCGATGCTCGCCAAAAACTCTATGATGCGGTGCCCGAACTTCGCTGTCTGGAACCGTGGCTTGAAGAGGACGCACAGCTTCAGAACGATTTCCGCGACCCCGAACTGGATGACTACCGCGCGGGCAGCTTCTACTGGGCAATCCGCCGCGCCGCACAGTTTGAAGGAATCTACGATTCCGCCCTCACGGCTGAAAATTACTGGCGCACCGTGGCTGATAAAATCAACGCCGCCTGTGATGACGGTACGCTTCCCACCCGCAGCGGCCCGAGGAGCGGGACCAGCCAGCCCATCCGGGCGCAGTATGTTGCCCCTACGATTCGGGAGGCTGCAGCCGGCGCAGTCTGGGCGCTGACCTTCCAGGACTGCCCGGCCTATTATTCGGATTTGCGCTCAATCGGCACGGAGGAAGATTTTGCCGCGTGGTCCGCTTACCTGCACTGCGGCCTGAACGGTGCGGCGCAGGCGGGAAAAGACACGCCCTATTACAGCCCGCTCCAGCTGGCCGTTTACCGGCTGCTCGATATTGTGCGGCTGGTCTATGCCGTTTTGCTGACCATCGCATTTGTCTGCGCGGTTATTTTGCATTCCCGGGCATTGCCGGGGGTGCTGCGCAGCAAAAATTCCGAACAGACGGTGCCGTGGCTGCTTCTCCTCGGCTTTTTGGGGATGGCGGCACTGCGCTGCGCGATGATTGCATTTGTGGAAGTGTCCAGTTTCGGCATCGGAACCTCCACGATGTACCTTGCCACCGTTCACCCGCTGCTGCTGCTCTATGCGTTCGGCGCGGTGGTTCTCTATCATAAAAAGGAGGCTGTTCATGACTGATCTGCTCATCATCGGCGGCGGCGCTGCCGGTCTGATGGCTGCCGGTACGGCACTCGAGCAGGGAATGACCGTCACGGTCCTCGAACACAACCCCAAAGGCCCTGGCCAAAAACTGCTCATAACAGGAAAAGGACGCTGCAATGTCACCAATGACTGCGACCCGCGTGAGTTCATGAATTATGTGCGCCATAATCCGCGCTTCCTCTACTCGAGCCTTGCTTCCTTCCCGCCTGCAGCCGCGATGGAATTCTTTGAGGACCATGGCGTTGCGCTCAAAACAGAGCGCGGACGCAGAGTTTTCCCGCAGAGCGACCGGGCGGCCGATGTGCTGGCAGCTCTGCGCGCTTATGCCGCGGACGCACAGTTTGTGCGCGGCAGTGCAAAACGGCTGATGATTTCTGACGGCGTCTGCACCGGTGCGATTACGGCAGACGGTCAGCAGATTCCCGCTCGCCATGTCCTTGTGGCAACCGGCGGCACCAGTTACCCCTCAACGGGCAGTGACGGTTCAGGCTACAAACTGGCCCGGCAGGCGGGGCACACCATTGTGACGCCGCAGCCGAGCCTTTGCAGCCTTGTCAGCCCTGACCCGGCCTGCCGCAAGATGATGGGACTGAGCCTGCGCAATGTGACCCTCACGCTTCTCCGGGACGGCAAACCCGTCTTTACTGAGCAGGGGGAGGCACTGTTTACCCATTTCGGCCTTTCCGGCCCGCTCGTGCTTTCCGCCTCCACCTATATGGATGACCTTGACAAGCACCGCTATGTCTGTGAGTTTGACTTAAAACCCGCACTGGATGAAAAAACGCTCTATGACCGTCTGACCCGTGACTTTGCCGCGCTGGGCGGGCACAGTGCACAGGGAGCGCTGGACAAACTGCTTCCCCGCTCCATGCGCCCGGTCGCAGTGGAAAAATGGGGCATCGACCCCGCCACCCGCGCCGCGCAGATTACCCGCGAACAGAAACTGGCGCTGGTTCACCTCTGCAAACACTGGCAGGTCCCCGTCACGGCACTGGGCGACCTGGAACACGCCGTTATCACGGCGGGCGGCGTTGAGACCAAAGAAGTCAACCCCAAAACGATGGAAAGCCGTCTGTGCCGCAACCTCTATTTTGCGGGGGAGGTTCTGGACGTGGATGCCCGCACGGGCGGATATAATCTCCAGATTGCCTGGTCTACCGCCCGCGCCGCGGTCCGTGCGATGTGATCCCCTGGCCGCAAAAACGGCACATTAACGTCTTTTTTGGATAACAGTCTGATTTAATAATGCTGCTTAAAGGAGAGTTTGCTATGATTTCCGTTGCGATTGATGGCCCTTCCGGTGCGGGAAAATCCACCATGGCCAAGCGCCTGGCCGCTGAGCTGGGCTATCTGTATGTGGACACCGGCGCGATGTACCGCGCTATTGGCCTGTATGCTCTGCGCCATGGCGTGGACCCCAAAGACCGCCCCGGTGTGGAAGCCCTGCTGCCTGAAATTCAGCTGGATGTCCGGCTCGAAGAGGGAAGCCAGCACATCTATCTGAACGGGGAGGACGTCTCCGCCGCCATCCGCGCCGAGGAAGTTGGCATGGCCGCGTCCGGCGTTGCTGCCAACCCGGCCGTCCGTGCGTTTTTGCTTGATACACAGCGCGAACTGGCCCGCAGCCGCGATGTCCTGATGGATGGGCGCGACATTGGAACGGTGGTTCTGCCGGATGCTACGGTCAAAATTTTCCTCACAGCATCCGCAGAAGCCCGCGCCGAACGCCGCTACAAGGAACTGCTCGAAAAAGGCGAAAAGCCGGACTATAATACGGTCCTTGCCGATATCGTGCGCCGTGATGAACAGGATTCAAATCGTGCCACGGCACCGCTGCGCCAGGCACCGGACGCCATTCTTATCGACACAAGCAATATTGACGCCGAGCAGAGCTTTCTTCTGCTCAAGCAGACCATCCTCTCACGGGTCTGAAAACGGGATGTCAGGCTGTTTTGCCCCCCCAATAGGGCAGACGGTCTCAAAATAAAATGAAATGGTAGGTTTCACTCATGATTCTTTACTGGATTCTTTTGCCCATCGTGTGGGTGCTGATCCATGTCCTTTGGCGTATCCAAGTCATCGGACGGGAAAATCTCCCCAAAGGCCGCGCCCATGTGATTGCCTCCAATCACCTTTCTGACCTTGACCCGGTATATATTCTGGTCTGCATTTTCAGCGCCAAACGATACACCATCCTTGCCAAACAGGAACTGTTCAAAAATCCGCTCATCGGCTGGTTCCTCGGTATGATGGGTGCCGTGCCCATCGACCGCGGCAAGGGGGATATGGGAACCATCGATAAGGTGACGCAGGAGTGCAAAAGCGGTACGCCAATTTTGATTTTCCCGGAGGGAACCCGCAGCAAGACCGGCGAACTCGGCACCCTCAAGAGCGGCGCCTTCCTCATTGCAGGCAATGCGGATGCCGATATGGTGCCCTGCCGCATCATCTATGACACGCCGGACCACCGGATGCACCTTTTCTGCCGGATGCGCATCTGCTTCGGCACGCCTATCCCGGCCGCTGAGATGAAGGTGGAGGACCCCCGCCGCTCGGTTCCCAAACTCCGCGCATTGCGCACCACGCTGAAAACCGAACTGGAAAAACTCTATGAGGAAAACAAATTCCAGTGATTTCTCCGAACCAACGAGGTATTTCCCATGAAAGTGCTTCTTGCCAAAACCGCAGGATTCTGCTTCGGCGTCAACCGCGCCGTTGAGATGACCTACCGTCTGCTCGATGAAGGACGAAAGGTCGCCACACTTGGTCCGCTTATCCACAGCCCGCAGGTTGTGCAGGACCTTGAGCGGCGGGGCGCTGTGACCTGTGACACGGTGGAGGATGTTCCCGATGGGTACGAGGTCGTCATCCGCAGCCACGGAGTGCCGCAAAACATCTATGATAAAATTCGCACACGCGGCCTGGCGTATCATGATGCGACCTGCCCATTTGTTGCAAAAATCCATAAAATTGCCGCAGAAACGGGTACAAATAATGCGATGCTTCTTGTGGCGGGTGACAAAGAACACCCGGAAGTGCAGGGAATTGTGGGCCATACAACGGGTAAAGTCAGGGTATTTGCAAATCTGTCTGAGCTAGAAAAACTTTTACCGGAACTCGCACAACAAAAATCCATTTATGTTGTGGCACAGACGACATTCAATGTAAAAAATTGGGAAATCTGCAAGGAATTTTTAAAAAACCAGTGTACAAATTCAAAAATATTTGATACAATATGTAACGCAACGTGGGCGAGGCAACAGGAAGCGGAAGACCTCAGCCAAAAATGCGACTGTATGGTCGTCATTGGTGGTCATCATTCTTCCAATACCCAAAAGCTGCTGCAGGTCGCCGCCAGGCATACCAGAGCCGTCAATGTCGAGACAGCTGATGAACTCGACCGGGATTGGCTCCGCGGTGCCGAGACGGTGGGCGTAACAGCCGGGGCTTCAACGCCTTCGTCTATAATTGAGGAGGTACTTAACAGTATGAGTGAAGAAATCCGTGACGACATGAGTTTTGCTGAGATGCTCGAGGCATCCGAGGCCAAGCCCCTGTACGCAGGTAAGATCGTGAAAGCCAAGGTCATCAGCGTTTCCCCCACCGAGTGTGTTGTCGGCATCGACGGCTCCAAGCACACCGGCATCGTCAAGCTCAGCGAGATGAGCCATGACCCCAACGCCAAGATGGAAGACCTTGTTAAGGTGGACGACGAGCTGGATCTGGTCGTTATCAAGACCAATGACCAGGAGGGCGTTGACACCCTGTCCCGCGTCCGTTTTGAGGCCCAGAAGGGCATGAAGGACGTTTCTGAGGCTGCTGAGAACGGCACCGTTATGGAAGGCGATGTTATGGAAGCCAACAAGGGCGGCGTTGTCGTCAATGTCAAGGGCGTCCGCGTTTTCGTGCCCCGTTCTCAGGCTACCATGCGCCGCGATGAGGATTACACCAAGCTCGTTGGCCAGCACGTTAAGCTGGTCATTACCGAGTGCGCCGGCCGCAAGATCGTTGGCAGCATCAACAAGGTGACTGCTGAGGAGAACAAGGCTAAGCGTGAGGAGTTCTGGCAGAACGTTGAGGTGGGCAAGAAGTACACCGGCGTTGTCAAGAGCCTGACTTCCTACGGCGCTTTTGTTGACATCGGCGGCGTTGACGGCCTGTGCCACATCAGCGAGCTGAGCTGGTCCAACATTAAGCACCCCTCTGAGGTTGTCAATGTTGGTGACACCATCGAAGTCTACGTCAAGAGCTATGATCCCGAGAACCAGAAGGTTTCTCTGGGCTACAAGAAGGAAGAGGACAACCCCTGGGAGCAGCTCAAGAACAACTATCCCATCGGCTCTGAGTTCACCGCTCCGGTGGTCTCCATCACCAAGTTCGGTGCTTTTGTCCGCATCCTGCCCGGTATTGATGGTCTGGTTCATATCAGCGAGATCAGCAACGAGCGTGTCAACAAGGTCTCTGACGTTCTGAAGGTCGGCGATGAAGTCCGCGTGAAGCTCATCAATGTGGACTTTGACCGCAAGCGCATCAGCCTGTCCATGAAGGCCTGCCTCGATGAGGCTGCCGAGGGCGACGCTGAATAATCCCCGTGTATCGCAGGGGCCTGCCTGGCAACAGGCGGGCCCCTTTTGCAT
>JAQXGE010000086.1 GCA_029006135.1 Oscillospiraceae bacterium
CATCCCCTTTCAATTTTAATGAATTCATTATACCAGAAAGTGCCATGTCATGTCATCCAAAATTGCACTTATTTCTTTATGTAAAGTGTCTCTTTGTGTAAAGTGTCCAAGATTTTTCCATATTTTGTTTTGGCTTTCCATACCCCACGGCTTTATTTTTTTTATGGGAGGTGATATAATAAATTGTCCATTTATGTGATCTCGTCTTGCATTTGCAAGGAGGAAAAAACATTTCATGACGGATAAAAGCAATGTACCGCACCGGTTTACGCCGGCGCAGATTATCGTTTTAGGATTTTTGGGGATTATTCTTGCAGGAACCGTTCTGCTGATGCTGCCCATTGCCACCCGCACGCGCACCGTTACGCCCTTTCTGGACGCACTTTTCACCGCCACCTCGGCTACCTGTGTGACCGGACTTGTGGTCTATGATACATGGACCCACTGGTCACTGTTCGGTCAGTTCGTGATTCTGGTTCTTATCCAGATTGGCGGCATGGGTTTTGTGGCTGTGGCCATGGCCGTCAACATCCTGCGCGGAACCAAAATTGGCCTGCGTCAGCGTTTTCTGATGCAGGAAACTTCCGGTCTGCCGCAGATGGCGGGCATCCTGCGCGCCACGCGTTCTATCTTTTTATATACGGGGATTCTGGAAGGTCTCGGCGCTGTGATTCTGGCCTGCCGCTTCATCCCGCGTTATGGTACGCTGCGCGGGGTCTGGTACGGAATTTTCCACAGCGTTTCGGCCTTCTGCAACGCAGGCTTTGACCTGATGGGGCATGGGGGGAAGTTTTCCTCCATGACCGAGTGGGTTGCTGACCCTGCGGTGATTCTGACCCTCTCGGTGCTGATCATCATCGGCGGATTGGGCTTCCCTACCTGGCTGGATCTGCGGGAGCATCGCCATCATCTGCGCCGCTGCCGCCTGCAGACCAAGCTCATCATCAGCACGACCATTGCCCTGCTCGTGTTGCCGTTCCTGTTTTTCGTTTTGTATGAATTCCGTCAGCCCCAATGGGCAGGCTATACGCCCTGGGAACGCTTCTGGGCTGCGCTGTTCCAGACCGTCACCCCCCGCACGGCGGGCTTCAATACGGTGGACTACGCATTGTTCAGCGGTCCCGGCATAATGCTCACGGTGTTTTTGATGCTGGTGGGCGGTTCGCCGGGATCCACGGCGGGCGGCGTAAAAACCACCACACTGGCGACTGTTTACCTGTCGGTCCGCAGCACACTGCGCCGCCGCAGGGACACCGAAGCCTTTGGCCGGCGGCTCGAAGATGACATCCTGAGCCGCTCCATTGTTCTGATTTTTGTCTATCTGCTGTTCTTCCTGTGCGCCGCCGCAGCCATCTGCATGATTGACGGCGTACCGCTTGCCTCTGCCCTGTTTGAGACAGCCAGCGCCATCGGCACAGTCGGCCTGAGTTTGGGGCTGACCCCCACCCTCTCGGCGCCTTCCCACATCATCCTGATCTTTTTGATGTATTTTGGCCGTGTGGGCGGTTTGACGATGATTTATGCAGTAGCCGACCCCAACAACCGCACCCCCGGCCGCAGACCGCAGGAGCACGTCACTGTCGGTTAATCAAGAAAGGAGCCATCCATGAAATCCATTCTTTTAATCGGTCTTGGCCGCTTTGGCAGCTATATGGCCCAGAAACTTCAGCTGCTGGGTCATGATGTCATGGCTGTGGACAAGAATGAGGAGCGCGTCAACGCCGTTCTGCCTTATGTGACGGACGCTCAAATCGGGGATGTTTCCGATGAAGCTTTCATGCGCACACTGGGCGCACGAAATTTTGATCTGTGTGTTGTTGCCATCGGTGATGATTTTGAGAGCAGCCTTGAGGCCACCGCCCTGCTCAAGGATTACGGTGCGCCCTTTGTGCTTTCCCGTGCCGCAACGGACCTTCATGCCCGGCTCCTTCTGCGCAACGGAGCCGATCAGATTATTTATCCCGTCAAGCAGGCAGCCGACTACGCCGCCGTGCGGTACACGACCGACCACGTTCTGGAATATATGGCGCTGAGCGACGACTACTCCATCTGCGAAGTCACCTGCCCGGAAGAATGGGTTGGCAAGAGCATTGTTGAGCTCCGGGTCCGCACACAGTACCATGTGAGCATTGCCGCCACCAAAATCAACGGCAAACTTTCCTCTATGCCCTCTCCGGATTACGTCTTTGCAGGCAATGAGACGCTGCTTGTGATGGGCCACAACAATGACCTGCGCAAGTTCCTTCGCTGACCGTCATTTTGCCTTTTATGAAAGGAGATTCTGCCGGTGAATATCGCCGTACGCAGTCCTTTCCGCCCGCTTTCTTCCCGCAGGGCCGAACTGGCGGAAAAGGTATTTGGCTTCGCTGTGGTATTGCTTCTTGTTCTTTCTGAAGTTTTCAGTTCCAATATTCAAAGTACCCTGCCCAATTTCAGTCAGATTTGCCGCCTCGCGCTTACAGCCGTCAGCGCGGCACTGCTTCTTTTCAAATGCCTTTTTTTGACGGAGTGGCAGAGCCGCACGCAGATCATTGCTGCACTTGCCGCCATTCTTTATTCAGGCGCTGTGTTTGTTTATGGCGGCGATCAGTGGTTCTTCCTGTCGGTTTTAGTTGGTATTTCAGCAAAGGATGTTGATTTGCGCCGTGTGCTGAAAATCTACCTCATCACCGCCGCAGTCTGTGTAGTTTCCGTACAGGTTCTGCACTACACCACTGACCTTATTCCTTTCAACTACTACTGCCGCAACTGGGATTTCGGGTACGGGCATTATAACGGATATGGCGCACGGCTGATTGGCATCTTTTTTGCATGGGGCTGGCTGCGGTGGCCCCGGCTGAGATGGTGGGACTGGGCCGGCTTGACGGCACTGGCTGCCTACACCCTGCTGGTTCCGGGATGCCGGGGGGCAGGCGGCGCGATGGTGCTCCTTTTGCTGCTTTTTATCTGCCAAAAACTGCTTCCTGCTTTCTTTGAAAGCCGAATCTGGCACGCTCTGATTTTGGCGCTTGCACCGGCTCTTTTGTGCGGGAGTCTTGCTGCCGGACGGTTGTTTACCCCGGAAGACCCCGCCGCCACGCCGATTCTTTCCAAACTGAATCGTCTGCTCTCCGGGCGGTTTGAGGTATGGCATCACGTGTTCTGGCGTTATCCGTACTTTCATCCCGCGGAGGAGGGTATTCCAGGCTGGTACCATGGGGATATGCCGCGCACCGTCAGCCTTTTCGGCGGCATGGTCACAGACGGCGATGAACACCACGCAATTGACAACACCTTCCTCGCCATTCCCATGAACAAAGGTATCCTTGGTGCCATCCTGATTGGCGGCGTATTTTTGTTTCTGGTCTGGCGGCTCTGCAAGGCGGGATGCACAGGGGAAACGCTCTTTATCGCCGCAATGCTGCTCTATTTTCTGATGGAGAATAAGGCATTTCTCCTCTCCGCCAATCCCTTCATTCTTCTGCTGCCCGCCGCGATTCTGACGCCGCGCACCTCTCCCCTTCCGGTTGTCTGCCCGCCGCCGGGACGTGCAAACCGTCAGCGCGAGCCCCTTACTGTATAGCTTACCGGGAGGTTCTTATGGAAAAAGCATTTCATCTCAATGAGGATGCCGAGCTGGTCCGCATCGTGCGGGAAGGATTGCAGCGCACAGGCGGCTTTTGTCCCTGCCGTCTTGCTCACACGGAAGAGAACCGCTGCATCTGTGCGGAGTTCCGCGCCCAGCTGGCTGACCCGGATTTTCATGGTCCCTGCCACTGCGGTCTTTATGTAAAAGATTAAATTAAAAAGCGTCCCCGGAAGCCGTTCGTTTCCGAGGACGCATTTTTTTATTTCAGGGATAGATTTCACTCAGTTGCCGTCATCGTTCTGGGCAACCGGAACATTTGCATATTCATCGGGCAGATCGGGCGGCAGCGTCTGCATATACTCATGCATCGCCTCCGCCACCTTTTTGCTGTATGCCACGGCTTCTACGACGGTGCGGGCGCCCTTGACGGCATCACCGGATGCAAAGATGCCGGGACGGGAAGTGCGGCCCACCTCATCGGTGACAAAGAGCCCGCGGGCGTTTGTCTCAAGGCC
Source organism: Oscillospiraceae bacterium (assembly GCA_029006135.1). Lineage (GTDB taxonomy): Bacteria > Bacillota > Clostridia > Oscillospirales > Ruminococcaceae > Gemmiger. Next base: position 4,084 of record JAQXGE010000086.1, read on the forward strand.
GGCGGTGCTTTCCGTAATGGTGGTGCAGGGGCCTTGACTGATTGAGACAATAACGCTGTCCGCCGGGTAAAGGACCTCGGTGCCGGGAATCTCGGTCAGTGTGCCGTCCTCGGCCTCGTTCAGGTCGCGGAACACAACCCCCTGGTCGGTGATTTCCACCGGTTTCTTGTTGAAGACAAAATCCACGCCTTCCAGTTTAGCGTAGCTGGCCTCATAGTCGCTGGCCGTGATGGTCTTGCTCAGCGAGAAGCACTGCACATGGCGGGTCCCGTGACGGATTGCGGTACGGGCCACATCCATCGCCGCATTGCCTGCACCGATGATGATGACACGGCTGCCGAGATGGTAAACGTCCGGGTTCTGGAGGTAGTTAATAGCAAAATGTACATGGCCCAGGCTCTCACCCTTGATATGCAGAGCGTTGGGGCGCCAGACACCCGTGCCGATAAAGATGGACTTATAGCCGTCTCGCAGCAAATCATCAATTTTGAGTGCCTTGCCCACATCGGTGTTGGGGCGGACTTTGATGCCCTTGAGAATCAGATGGCGGTACTCAAAGTCATCCAATACGCTCTTGGGCAGACGGAACTCGGGGATGCCGTAGCGCAGCACACCGCCGATTTTGTCATGGCTCTCAAAAATCGTGACATCATAACCGTAGCGGGCCAGAATGACCGCAATGGTAAGACCCGCCGGGCCGGAACCGATGATGGCAGCACGCTTGCCGTTGGAGGGGGCTGGGCCGCGGGTCATCTGGCTGGCATACGTGGAGGAAATATAATTTTCAATGACGGAAAAATGGACCGGCGCACCCTTGATGCCGCGGACGCAATGACCCTCGCACTGCTTTTCATGGTTGCAGACAAGGCTGCAGACGGTCGTCAGAGGGTTATTCTCAAAGAGCATTCGTCCGGCATCGTCGAGGCGGTTTTCCTTGAGCAGGCGAATCACTTCGGGAATGTTGGTGTGGATGGGGCAGCCTTCCTGACAGCGGGGATTTTTGCAGCCAAGACAGCGGTTTGCTTCGTCCATAACGTGCAATGCCATGTTCATTCTCCTTTGTTCTGGCGCAAGAGCAAGAATTTTGTGCGTTATTGCGCAAAATCCTTGCAATCAAGCCTTTTTAATCCATATAACTATTATAATAGCACCACATGAGATGTGTACGCAAGACCCACCGGCTGGGTTTTAACGCGGCAAAGTGACGAAAAATCTACTGCGCGGCTGTGCAATTCGGCAACGGCCGATGCCTGCGGCCCGATTTTAGCAAGATCTGCCAGTGAGGAGGAGACAGGCAGTGACGTACCGCCTAAAAGAGGCAGCGCACTGCGCCGTGCGCCCAAAACATGAAGGTACGGCGGAAGCGGCGGCAGGCCGGCGGCGGGAATTTCCAGCACGGCATCCAGAATCAGCCGGCGCAGCCGGGCCGTGGGATAGCGCTTGGTTTTTATGCGTTCGCATAAATCATCGAGGTTTTCCGCCTTATTTGCCGCTGCTGACAGGCGGTTTTCAAGTCCCTCCCCCATGCCGCGGAAACGGGCAAGTTCCGCCGGGCTGCGTCCCCGCAGACGGGCCAGCACTGCTGTGCTGAATTTTTCCGGGTCAAGCAGCAGCCCCTGCTCCGCCGCTTCACGATACAGAACCGCTGCCGTGGGCGGCACCCATTCCTGCGCTGCCGACACGCCTTCGCTCAGCATGGTCTGCCGCACAAGCGTGGCGGAGGCAATTGCTTGCCCCTGCGCACAGCCCGTCTGCGCCGCATCATGGCCAGTTCCCAGTCTCGGCATTGGCAGCTGAGTCAGCGGCACGCCGCTTTTGAGGATCGCCTTGCAGTATTCCACCGCCAGAATGTTGTTCGGCGCGGAAAGAAGTGTCTGTGCACCGGGACAGAATTTCTCCGCCGCCTGCGCACGCGCTGCGGCAAAGGGAAGTCCGACTTTTAGTCCCGTTCGCAGATGCAAAGGAAACCGCTCATCCAGCAGCGCGCGAGCCACTGCCATAATATGCGAGATATCCGGTGTTTCCGCGCCGAAGGCAAGCGTATCGCACCCGAGTGCGGCAAGAAGATGCACGCCGGCAGCGGCAAACTGCTCCGCTCCGGCGTTGGCATAGGGTACCGGCAGGGCAATCACGAGGTCCGCACCGTTTTCAAGTGCGGCGCGGACCCGAATCGGCTCAGGCAGAACAGGCAGGTCCCCCCGCTGTACGGCACCGGTACTCATACAGACCGCAACGGTGGAAGCGCCCTTTCGGCGAAGCTCGGCAATCTGGAGGGCATGACCGTTGTGGAAGGGATTATACTCGGCGATGATGCCCGCAAAATTCATAAAAAATACCTCTCATTTACGCAATTATCGTTCGGTTATAACATAAAGAGCCTTGAAAAGTTTTCTTCTTCATTATATAATAAATTTGTCTGAAGCAAAAGGGTTTTGCCCTGTAAAATGAAGGAGGATTCCCCCAATGAAGATCCTTGTTATTAACTGTGGTTCTTCCAGCCTGAAGTATCAGCTGATTGATATGGACGGTGAGAAGGTTCTCTGCAAAGGCCTGTGCGAGCGCATTGGCATGGAGAGCAGCATGATTACCCACGAGGCCAACGGTAAAAAGGCGACTACGCCTGCCATCTTCCCCACCCATACTGAGGCATTTGCCGAAGTTGTGAAGAAGATGACCACCGGCGATGGCAAGGTTATCAACAGCGCCAGCGACATTGACGCCATCGGTCACCGTGTTGTTCACGGCGGTGAGAAGTTCAAGGAAAGCTGCCTGATCACTCCCGAAGTGATTGAGACCATCCGCGAGCTCAGCCCTCTGGCTCCGCTGCACAATCCTGCCGGCATCCTGGGCATTGAGGCCGCCAAGAAAGTTTTTGGCGACATTCCCAACGTTGCCGTATTCGACACCGCTTTCCACTCCACCATGCCCCCCAAGGCTTATATGTACGCCATTCCCTATGAGTACTATGAGAAGTACGGCGTGCGCCGCTACGGCTTCCACGGCACCAGCCACAAGTATGTGAGCCATCGCGCTGCCGAGTATCTTGAGGAGCCGATTGACCGCCTGAAGCTCATCACCTGCCATCTGGGCAACGGTTCCTCCATTGCCGCTGTTGACCAGGGCCGCGTTGTGGATACTTCCATGGGCATGACCCCGCTGGCCGGCCTGATGATGGGTACCCGCTGCGGTGACCTTGACCCCTCCGTGGTCAACTATCTGAAGTACACCCTGGGCATTACCGGTCATGAACTGGACGAGATTCTTAACAAGAAGTCCGGCCTGCTGGGTGTTTCCGGTGTTTCCAGCGACAAGCGCGATGTCGAGGCAGCCGCCAAGGCCGGCAACAAGCGTGCTCAGCTTGCCAGCGATATGCTGAACTACCAGATTAAAAAGACCATCGGCAGCTACATTGCCGCCATGGGCGGCGTTGATGCCATCGTCTTTACCGGCGGCATCGGCGAGCACGACGAGGATTCCCGCGCGAAGATCTGCCATCACATGGATTGGCTGGGCATCCGCGTTGACACCGACAAAAACAACAGCGTCCGCCAGCAGAACAAGGACGTTGTGGAGATTACCGCTTGGGGTGCTCGTGTCCGCACGCTGGTCGTTGAGACAAACGAGGAGCTCATGATTGCCCGCGACACCAGGGAAGTTCTGTCCAAGATCTCCAATTAATTTTCTGCAATTTTGTTGAAAACAGCGGCTCCCGCCTGACGGTGGGAGCCGCTGTTTGCATATACAGAGTCGCTTAGAGGCTGGAATAGCCGAAACTGTTCACAAGCGCATCAATTTTCTTGCCGGCTTTGCACCATGGGCAGGAGCGGGAATCATAGCTCTCATAATCGCCAAGGTCATTGGGGTCGAAAATCGAGACAACCTCATGTCCGGCGCACTCCTCCACCGTTGAGAAGATGGAGGAAATGCCCACAACCTGACCGCCGTAGTAGTTGACGGCTTCTACAGCTGCCTGGGCCGTATAACCTGTGGTGACCGAAGCCGCCAGAATCAGAACGTGCTTGCCCGCAATCATCGGCGCAGTATTTTCGCGGAACAGCAGCTGGCTTCCGGTGGTATGCTCGGGCGTGACAATATAGATTGTCTGGTGAGCATTCATATTAGTGTAGCCGTCACGGGTCAATTCACTGGCCATGCAGGAGCCGATTACCTCGGTGCCGTCCAGGCAGAGAATCGTGTCAACAATGGTATTATGCGTATAGTAAGAGACGAGCTCCTGCGCCACAGCGCGGGCCTCAGACAGGCGGGTTTTCTGGATGGTCACATCAATAAAATAGTTGATGTGGCTGTGACTGGTAGCAAAATGACCTTTTGCCACACGCAGATACAGGTCCTGCTTTTTGGTAGGCAGTTTAACCAGATTGATTGCCATAGGAACCACTCCTTTTCTTTGCACAGCAGTATGCTGTGTTGCTGCAATGTTATAGTTTTATTTTAAAGAAAATGCGTCTCGGGCGCAAGCAAAACATACCAAAAAAGTAGCCAAATCGAACCGGACATTTTTGTCAGTTCCTACAAGGGTTTTTTCTTCCCAAGATTCAGGCGCTTTACACCGCCCGGTGCGAATGGTATAATGACTGTATACTAAAAGCGGAAGGACGACAAAAGCATGGGTTACGCACTGGCAGAGCAAAACGGGGAGAGTGTGGCCGTACCGCGGCTGGTGTTTGCGCACTTAGGCCGAGCGGACGGTGACACCATCCGGGTTGCACTGTATCTGTTGGGCGGCGGAGGTACTGACCCGCGCACCATTGCCCACGATTTGGGTCTGTCAAGCCAGGAGAAGGCCCGGCGCGCTTTGCAATACTGGGCGGGAGCCGGGCTGCTAGTCAGTGACAGGAGCGGGCCTGTCCTTCCGAGTGCCGAGCAGAAAGCTGCTGCCATCGACTTGAGCACCATCAACGACCCGTATGTATCGGTGCTTTGTGAGGAAGCTCAGACCATTTTCGGCAAAGCTCTGAGCCGCGGCGAGATGCAGCGGCTTGTTGCCCTTTATCTCAACGATGGCTGGCAGCCTGATGTAATCCTGACCTGCTGCTCCGAAGTGGCACGGCAGGGGCGGCGGACCATCGGGGCATTGAGCCGCGAGCTGCTGAAATGGCGTGATGCCGGTGTGGAGACCGGTGAGGACGCCGAAAAATATCTTCGCCGGCAGGCAATGCGGGACCATTGGTGTGAGGAAGCCGCCCGGCTTTTTGGCATCGAGCCGTCTCAGCTCACACGATGGGAGCGCAGTGCCGTGGCACGCTGGCACGAGGACTGGCAGTTTGGCGCGGACATGATTGAGGAAGCGCTGCTGCACGCGGAAAACCACCGCACCGTGCGGTATGTGGACGGCATTCTGCGTTCCTGGAAGGCACAGGGACTGACCACCGTGCAGGCCGTGCGGGGTAAGGGGCAGCTTTCCGGCAGCAACATCCTGGCCACCGGGACAAAGCCCGCAGCCCCCAAAACCGACCTGTTCCAGACCAACTGGAATGCGGTATTTGATGACGACACGGAGGGATAAGCCATGCGCACCAAAGATGAACTGTTCCGGGACGCACAGCGCCATATTGCGGCGCGGCGGCAGCGTGCCGTGACCGAGGCGGACCGTATGCGTGCTTCGGCGTATTCCCTGCACCCTGAACTGCGTGACGCCGAGGAAGCCCGCACCAAAGCAGGGCTGTCTCTTGCCATGGCAGCGGCACGGGGTGCCGACCAGACGGCGGCGCGCACTGCGCTTGAAAAGGCCGCCGCCGAGCGGGACCGGGTATTCGCCGCCGCAGGGTACCGTCCCGAAGATTTGGAGCCGCATTTTACCTGTCCGGTCTGCCGGGACAGCGGTTCGGTGGACGGTGTTCCCTGCCGCTGTGTGGCTGAAGTGGCCCGCGCTTTGCGCCGCAGTGAGATTAATGCCGCCAGCCCTCTTGCCCTGTGCGGGTTTGACACCTTCACGCTGGACCGCTACCCCACGGAGCCGGACCCCGACTTGGGCGGTTCGCCGCGCGACTACATGGGAAAGGTGCTGAGTTATGCCAAGCAGTATGCGGAGAATTTCACCACAAACAGCCGCGGACTAATGTTTATCGGCAGTGCCGGCCTGGGCAAGACTCACCTGGCACTGGCCATCGCTGACACGGTCCTTAACCGCGGCTTTGACGTGCTTTACGCAAGTTCGGCTGCCTTGGCCGCCCAGCTTGGACGGGAACATTTTGACAGGGACAACAATGACCCCTGGCTGGATGCCTGCAAGGAAGCAGACCTGCTGATTTTGGATGACCTTGGCACCGAATACATCAGTCAGCTGACCATCAGTGTGCTGTACGAGCTCATCAACACGCGGATGCTGTGTCACCGCCCCACCATCTACACCTCCAACATTGTGGACCAGTCCATCTTTGAGGCGCGGTACACCGAAAAAGTGGCGAGCCGTATCTTAGGGAGCTGCAAGCTCATCAAATTCTTCGGTGAGGATCAGCGCCTTGCCGCCAAGCGCCCCGCAGCGGGCCGCCGGGAGCAATAACGCAACAAATCAAAACCACCCGTTGAACGGGTGGTTTGAACAGGCCCTATAAGGGCCTATCTCCTGTGGTCGCTCCCTAAAGGGAGCACTGAAAAGTCTGGCAACCACACTCTTACCACGGGCCGCCCCCTACTCGGGGGCACTT
>JAQXGE010000087.1 GCA_029006135.1 Oscillospiraceae bacterium
TTAGAGACTGCCTCCCCTGTGTAAGGGGAGGTGGCTCGGCGAAGCCGAGACGGAGGGACTGATAGCCTTGCCGTAAACTACCGTTTATCTTTTACAGCGCTCGCTGCCGCGGGCGTTACTCTTTTGTGACCAAAAGAGTAACCAGAAAAGTCTCGCTGTTCCGACGCAGCGAACCCCGGGCAGGGGGACCAGTCCCCCTGGACCCCCAAAGAGGAATGAAAATAATGAAATCCACCCCAAGTCCTACGACCGGACAGGACTTGGGACGGATTTCATTATTTTCGATTAAATAACCGCCCCGCCCTTTGCGGGACGGTTCAGGCTGTAAGGCAAACATACTGCTGTCATTTTTGTACTGTTTGTTGGAAAACAGTACAAAAGACTTCTATTAACAACCCAAAATTAGACAGATGCGCGCATCTTACATCAGCGGTCCAAACAAACGCAGAATGCAGTTCAGCCCGCGGACGTGGAGCTCGCGATGGCCGGCGTATTCTGCCGTGACTTCCTTGCAGATGGGGAACAGCTCGTCAAAGTCTTTGCGCACCTGCGCCACGGCGGGACAGTGACAGAACCAGCATCCGTTTTCAAAGTGGAGATAAAGGCTCCGGTAATCCAGGTTGATTGTTCCGCAGGTGGCAACCTCTCCATCCGCTACAAACTGCTTGGCATGGATGAAGCCCGGCGTATACTCAAAAATCCGCACCCCGGCGGTGGCCAAGTCGGCATAGTAGCTGCGGGTTACGCGGAACACGGTCTTTTTGTCGGGAATGCCCGGCGTGACGATGCGCACGTCCACGCCGCGGCGGGCGGCCAGCGTCAGTTCCCGCTGCATCTCCTCATCAATGATGAGATAGGGCGTTGTGATGTACACATAGCGCTTGGCATTCTTGATGAGGTTGAGATAAACATCCTCGCCTGTGGCGATGGAATCCAGCGGACTGTCCGCATACGGGATTACATACCCTTCGGCATCCTCCGGAACAGCGGCGGGCACCAGGAAGGGGGCGGGGTCATCGGGAACTTTCTGGGTGGCATTCCACATCTCAAGGAAAGTGACGGTCAGACTGCGCACGGCGGGGCCTTCCAGACGAACGCCGCTGTCCTTCCACTCCCCGTAAGGGTGCGTCAGGTTAAAGTACTCATCCGCCATGTTGTAACCGCCGGTAAAGCCAACCTGCCCGTCCACCACGGTAATCTTGCGGTGATCGCGGTTGTTCATAAAGACGTTGAGAATGGGCACCAGCGGGTTAAAGACCCGGCACTGAATGCCTTCATTCTCAAGACGGCGCGCAAACGGCTTGCTGATAAAGCCGATGCTGCCCATGTCATCATAAAAAACACGGACATCTACGCCGGCGGCGGCTTTCTCGGCCAGAATTTCCTCAACGCCGCGCCAGGCGGTGGAGTCCTCAATGGCGTGATACTCCATGAAAATGAAGTTCTCCGCCTTGCGAAGCGCCTCTTTCTGGGCCTCAAGCGCCTCGTTGGTGTCACCGTAGTAGGTCACTTTGGTGCCGGTATAGACCGGGAACCCGGCCGTGCCGCGCAGGTAATGCGCCTGATTGCCAAGGCCGGGATCCGCTGCATTGAGTGCGTCGGCAGCGGCTTCATCCTGCGGCAGATAGAGGGGCATCTGCTGGTCAAGCTGACCAAAACGGCGCCGCATCACAAAGGTGTTGGATTCCTGACCGCAGAGAAGGAACAGGCAAAGCCCCAAAATGGGCATGAACTGGATCAGCACAATCCAGGACAGCTTGTAGGCGGCGTTCATTCTGTCACCGCAGATGTGAAGCACCACAAGCAAACTCAGCACGCTCGTGATGAGCGAGATGACGGTGGAATAACGGTTGAGCCGCACAAACAGCAAAAAAATCCAAAAGACCTGAAGCAGCACGCTGAGGGCGACTAAGACCAGACGGCCGATGCTGTTTTTGATGGTCTGACGGCCTTCCTCTGTCTTTCCGGGCATGGAATCACTCCTTTCGATATAAAGTTTATGATACCACGAACGGCAAATTTTGTAAAGAATACGAATCTCAAAAACTGTCTCATCTGCGGCATCCATCCCGCACGGACGAACCCCGCACCGGGCGCCGGCATAGGCTGACACAGGAGGTGTTACTATGCCGAACGGAACATTACAGGTCTATGCGGCGGCTGCCGGCGCTGCCGCACCGCTTGAAGGGGTGAGCGTGCTGGTGCTTGATGAGAGCGGCGTTCAGCTTGCCCGGCTGACAACCGATGAGGCCGGCGCAGCGCAGGAGATATCGCTCCCCGCACCGGACAAAAGTTACAGCCTTGATGAAACAAATACGGCTGTGCGGCCTTATGCGGTCTATACGCTGCGCGCTTCGCTGAGCGGGTGGCAGCCCCAGACCCTTGAGGGCGTGCAGGTCTTTGACGGGCAGCAGACCGTGGCAAGGCTGGACTTCCTGCCCGTGGGCAAGGCGCTTCCGGCGTCCGATGCGCCGATTGTCATCCCCGAACATCCGCTCTTTGCGGGCGGAGGCGGCAGCGGCCCCGCCCCGGCGGAAGGCTGCCCCGGAATTGCACCGCAGGTGCTCACCGAGGTGGTCATACCCAAAAAGATTACCGTGCATCTCGGCCGCCCGGCGGCCAGTGCGGCCAATGTCTCGGTGACGTTCCAGAACTATATCGCCAATGTGGCTTCGAGTGAAGTCTACCCCACATGGCCCGAACAGGCGCTGCGGGCCAATATTTTGGCGCAAATCAGTCTGGCACTGAACCGGATTTATACCGAGTGGTACCCGAGCCGCGGGTACAGCTTTAATATTACAGGCTCCCCCGGCGTGGATCAGGCCTATGTGCAGGGCCGCACGGTGTTTGCCGTGATGGAACGGCTGACCGCTGAACTGTTCAGCACCTATGTGCGCCGCTCCGGCGATGCGGAACCCTATTTCACCGAATACTGTGACGGGCGCAGCGTCACCTGCCCCGGCATGAAACAGTGGGGCACCGTGGACCGTGCCAACGAGGGAATGAGCGCTTTGCAGATCCTGCGCTACTACTACGGCAGCAGGGTTCAGCTTGTCACGACCAGCAACATTGCCGCTATCCCGCAGAGCTACCCCGGCACCCCGCTGCGGCGCGGCTCGACCGGAACGGCGGTCAATATCATCCAGAAACAGCTTTCCCGCATTGCCAAAGACTACCCGAGTTTCGGCAAACCAGCCATCACGGGGACCTTTGACGAGGCGACCGAGAACTCCGTCAAAAAGTTCCAGAAGCAGTTTTCCCTCACAGCGGACGGCGTGGTGGGGCGCGCAACCTGGTACAAAATTAGCTATATCTATGTGAGCGTAAAGGACCTGGCCGAACTGACGAGCGAGGGCGAAGCGTTCACCGGAACCCAGAGCGCCGGGACCTGGCCCGGCGTCGTGCTGCGGCGCGGCAGTACCGGGCGGGAAGTCGAACAGGTGCAGTTCTGGCTGTCCGGCCTTGCGCAGTACGATGATTCACTGCCAAAGATAGCGGTGGACGGCAGCTACGGCGCGGCCACCGAGCGGGCCGTCACGGCGTTCCAGCGCGCAAACGGCCTAACGGCGGACGGTGTGGTGGGGCAGAGCACCTGGGAAGCGCTGTACGCCTCCTGGGTCAGTGCGCAGAGCGATGCAGGCGGCACGGCCTACCCGGGTACGGCACTGCGGACCGGCAGCCGGGGCAATGACGTGCGGCTCGTGCAGTTCTGGCTGCGTTTGGCGGCCGGCAACTATGCGGGACTTTCGGCCGTCACGGTGGACGGTATTTACGGCAGCGGGACGGCGAACGCCGCGCGGGCGTTCCAGAATCTGTTCGGCCTGACGGCGGACGGCGTAGTGGGCGCAGCCACATGGGCAAAACTCAACGAGGTTGGTCTGGCCGTGGCCAATCAGCTTGTGGACTATGGCGTGGCACCCGGCCAGTTCGTTGCGACCCTGCGCGAGGGCAGCAGCGGAACGCCGGTGCGGGCGGTGCAGTATAACCTTCGTCTGCTTGCGGCCTATTACCAGGACGTCCCCACCGTCACGGTGGACGGCGTCTTTGGCGCAGCCACAAAACGCGCCGTGACCGCATGGCAGCAGCACGCAGGCCTTGCGGCGGACGGCGTGGTGGGTCCGCTGACCTGGCAGAGCATCTATGACAATGCCCGGCGGGTCTCCGCCAGCGGACCGGTGGTGCGCACGGCGGTGGACAATGCCCCCGCTATGACGCTTCATCTTGGGGACAGCGGCCCGGCCGTGCGCGTTTTGTCCGACACACTGGCATTTTTGAGCCAGTGGCTCGAGGAGGTGGCCCCCACCGATTCCACCGATGTTTTCGATTCGGCGCTTGAGGACAGTGTGCGCAGCGCACAGGCGGCGCTTGGCCTTGCCGTGACGGGCGTGGTGACGCAGGATGACTGGCGGGCTTTCTTTTCAGCCGCCTATGATTTGTACACCGTCAATCCCGCCAATGCCGCCCCGGAACCGCAGGATGTTTGGCCCGGCGCAGCTCTGACACTGGGCAGTACCGGCCCGGCAGTTCTCATCGTGCAGAGGTGGCTCGACGTCCTGGGCAGCGTCTATTGCGGATCTGAGTTTGTGGAAGAAACCGGAATCCTTGACGTGGCCACGCAGTCCGTACTGGAAAGTTATCAGATTCGTGTGGGACTCAGCCCGCTTGGCGTGGTGGACGATGCCACATGGGAGAGCCTCAAGGCGGCCGCCGCACCCTTTGAGGACAGCACCCTGACCTGATAAGGAGGAGAGAACCATGGCAAAAATCTTTGTGTATGACAGTTACAATGACCGTTTCCTCATCTACAACAACCTCAATGAAAATGACCCCATGCCGTACAGCTACGGCACAACGCTGACCGTGCGGGAATTCCGCGGCTCCTCCAACGCGCGGGTGCTGTGGACGACAACGGCGGCGATGGAAGCATGGAACCTGACCCGCCGCAGCTACGGTGCAGGCATCCCGGTGGGCTATGCCTTCAAGCGTATCTGGGAGGGCGGACACGGCACCGCCAGCCAGCACTATGCGGGCGTTGCGTTCGACGTGGGGCAGGGCACCAGCTCCGCCACCCGCCGGCGCATCTATAACGCCGCTGTGGCCACCGGAGCATGGGGCTATGTTGAGCCGCTCTCAATGACGCCGACCTGGGTCCACTTTGACCGGCGTTACGGCAAGCCTGCCTGCTCGGGCACAACGGCCGGCTACCCCACCTGCCGCCGCGGGGACCGCAATACCTATGTGCTGATTTTGCAGGACTGCCTTAACGCACTGGGCTACTCAACCCGCACATTGGACGGAATCTTCGGCAACAACACCTACAATGCACTCGTTGCGGCACAGCGCAGCTTTGGCCTGACGGCGGACGGTGTGTGCGGGTGCAACACATGGAAAAAACTGACCGCCGCCACGGTGGGCATTGGCCGGACAAAAACGGTGATTGATTCTTAACGAATACAGCGCTATAATGGGACTGGAAAAACAAAAGGAGGGGAACCCAATGGAAAACATGATGGAATTTTTGCAGACTCGCCGCACCTACCGCCGCTTTGAACAGCGCGCGGTGGAACCGGCCATTGCGCAGGAAATTCTGGAGGCCGCCCGCATCGCAAGCTGCGGCGCGAACCGCCAGACGCTCAAATATGTTTTGGTGCAAAGCCCCGAGATGGTTGAAAAAATGCAGCCGCTCGTTCATTGGGCGGCCTTCCTGCCCCCCGAGCAGGGAACCCCTGCGCCGAACGAGCGCCCGGTGATGTTCATTGCGGTCTGCCAGGATGAACGGATGCCCGGCGTCAATGACACCGATGCGGGCCTTGCCCTTGGCAGCATGACGGCTGCCGCGTGGGCGCACGGTGTGGGCAGCTGCATCATGGGCGCTATCGACCGCCCTGCCATCTGCAGCCTGCTCGGTATTGGGGAGGGCCTGCGCCTGCACAGCGTTGTGGCGTTCGGATACCCAACCCACACAAGCCGCGTGGTCGAAATGAAGGACGGCAGCGTGAAATACTACCTGGATGAGGACCGCAATTACTGCGTGCCCAAACGCCCGATGGAAGAAATCCTGCTCAAAACGGTGTAAAATAAGCAAAATAAAACCCGCGCCCGCTCAGTGTTTTGGCTGAACGGGCGCGGGCTTTTTATGCAGAATTATTTAAAAATAGCACTTGATGTTGAACTTGTCGGCGGTCTCTTTTTCCTCCACCACAAGGTTTTCGTGATTGAAGTCAAAGTGAACGGCGCGGCAGTCATCGGTATTGCGGGTCAGGCGGAGCAGGGTATCCACCCGCTTTGTCTCCTCCTTGGTGTAAAAGAGGTAGCTTGCACCCTCCTTGCGGGCGCGGCCGGTGCGGCCGATGCGGTGGGTGTAATGCTCGTTTTCCTCGGGAACATCGTAGTTGATGACGGCATCCACGTCCGAAACGTCAATGCCGCGCGCCGCAACGTCGGTGGCGACAAGGACCGCAATCTCGCCCGCGCGGAAGCGCTGCATAATGCGGTTGCGCTCCGCCTGGCTCAAATCCCCGTGCAGGCAGTCCACGTTAAAATTGAGGCGCGCAAGCTGGTTGGCCAGCATTCCGGTGTTGTATTTCGTGTTGCAGAACACCATAACCCGCTTGTAATCCTTGCTGATGATAATCTGCGCAAGGTCGGCGAGCTTGTCCCGCCCTGTGGTGAGCAGCTTGAACTGGTCAATCTTGGGGCTGGAATCCTCAACGGGCTGCACGTCCACCTCGGCGGCGTTGTGCTGATAGAGCCAGCCGATATCCAGCACCTCGCGGCTGATAGTCGCGCTGAACATCGAGAGGGACTTGCGGGATTTCATCATGTCAATGATGTGGCGCACGTCCTTGTAAAAGCCCATGTTGAGCATCTCGTCCGCCTCATCGAGCACAATCGTCTCCACTTTGGACAGGTCGATGGCATGGTGGCGGTAGTGGTCCATCAGCCGTCCCGGCGTTGCAACAACAATCTGGCAGCCCGCCTTGAGCTGACGCTGCTGTTTGTCCATCCCGGCGCCGCCATAGACGCAGACCACCCGCACATCGGGCAAAAACTGCGCCAAATCGGCCAAATCCTGCGCAATCTGCTGGGCCAGCTCGCGCGTGGGGCTGAGGATGACCGCGCGCGGCGCACCGGCGGGGGCATCGGCGGCCTTTTCCAAAATGGGAATGCCGAACGCCACCGTCTTTCCGGTGCCGGTGGGGGCTTTGGCAATCATGTCATGCCCGGCGAGCATCAGCGGGATGGCCTTTTGCTGAATCTCAGTCATTTCGGTATAGCCCATGGCCTGGGTGGCCCGGATAATTTCAGGCCGGACAGCAAGCTCGGTAAATTTCATGGTGACAGCCTTTCCGTTTGAAAAATAGAAATTTATTTCTTTCCAACACAAAATCCGGGCGCGGCAGTTCCGCGCCCGGCAGAAATTCCGGTTTTTGGGTTACAGCGCAGCGGGCACAAGGCCGTCCTTGCCCATGACCATAACGCGCTCATAGCCAAGACCGCGCAGCTGGTCGGCGGCCTCCTCAAAGCTGAAGGTCAGCGCCTTGGCGTCATGTGCGTCCGAGGTGATAATCACATCGCCGCCCAGCGCCAGCCACTCCTTGAGCAGGGCGGGGGAGGGGAAGTATTCCTTGCGGAACCCGCGGAACGCCGCGCCGGTGTTGACTTCCAGCACGCAGTGATGCTCAGCCGCCGTCTTGAGCGCCTTGGACGCCGCAGCGGTATACCGCTCGTCATTCTCGTCAAAGAAGCGGTTGTCAGCATTGAGCTTTTTAATCAGGTCAAAGTGGCCCAGAATGGTCGGCTCTTTTTCCGCCACGGCGGCAACGTTGGCAAAGTAAGCCTCCGCCACGGCCAGACCGTCCCCGTCAAAATCCTCACGGATGCAGGCGGCCAGGTCGGACTCACGCCAGTCAATCTCGTAATATTTGCCGGTGCGCGGACCCTTGACGTAGTGGGCGCTGCCAATCCAGTAATCGTAGTCGGCGGGGTTGTCATCGCTGAGCAGATCCCATTCCAGACCGCACAGAATGTCCAGCTTGCCGGCATAGCGCTCCTTCAGCTTGGCAATCTGCGCGCGGTAGAGCTGGGTGCGCGCCTGCGTCATGCAGTATTCAATATCGTGCGGGGTGTGGCTGTGGCCCGAAAAGCCCAGCGTTTTCAGCCCCTGCTTCCAGGCGGTGACCGCCAGTTCCTCGGGGGTGTTCTTGCCGTCACAGAGCTTTGTATGAACGTGGACGGAACTCAGAAGATACTCGTTTGCCATTACTGCATCCTCTCCTGCTTTACTTTGTGGTCGATAACATGACGTTTTTCAAGCTCCCTGGTGATATCCTCCACCGAGATGCCCAACTCAATCATGAGCACCATCACATGGTAGGCCAGGTCGCTGATCTCATAGATTGTCTCCTCTTTGTCGCGCTTGGAGCCGGCAATAATGACCTCGGTGGATTCCTCACCCACCTTTTTGAGAATCTTTTCCAGCCCCTTGTCGAACAGATAGGAGGTGTAGCTGCCCTCTTTCGGGTCAGTTTTGCGCCCTTCAATCAGGTCATAAAGACCCTGCCAGGTGAACTGTTTGAGCTCATCCGAGACATAGACGGGGTTGAAGAAACAGCTCTCGGCACCGGTGTGGCAGGCAGGGCCGGACTTGACAACGTCCACCACCAGTGCGTCCTTGTCACAGTCAGCGGTGATGGCGACAACGCGCTGCACGTTGCCCGAAGTCTCCCCTTTGCGCCAGATTTCCTGACGGCTGCGGGACCAGAACACCGTGCGGCCTTCCGCGATGGTGAGCGCGAGCGATTCGGCATTCATGTAAGCCAGCGTCAGAACTTCCTTGGAGTAGTGATCCTGCACGATGGCCGGAATCAGGCCGTTTGCATCAAACTTGAGTGTCTTGGAATTTTCGGTGATTTCCATGATAAACTCCTCAAACAATAATCTACTTTATAGTGTAGCGTTTTTTCATCATTTTGGCAAGAGGGAAAATTACAGCCGCATCTCAATGCCGTTTTCCCGCAGATAAACTTTCAAATCGTGAATATCCACCTGTTTTGTGTGGAAGATGGAGGCCGCGAGCCCCGCGTCAATGTTGGGGTGGGAGAGGAACAGTTCCTTGAAATCCTCCGGCTTGCCCGCACCGCCCGAGGCGATGATGGGCACGGCGCAGCGCTTGGCCACGGCATCGAGCAGTTCAAGGTCAAACCCGTTCTTGACGCCGTCCGTGTCAATGGAATTGACGACCAGTTCGCCCGCGCCGTTTTTGACGCCGCTCTCAAGCCAGTCCAGCGCATCAATGCCGGTGTTTTCCCGCCCGCCGCGGGCAAACAGCATGAACCGCCCGTCCACCCGCTTAATGTCAGCCGAAAGAACAACGCACTGGTTGCCGTAGCGCTGCGCGGCGGCGGGGATGATATTGGGGTTTTGAATCGCGCCGGAGTTGACGCTCACTTTGTCGGCGCCGCATTTGAGGACCCTGTCAAAGTCCTCAAGCGTCCGGATTCCGCCACCCACAGTGAGGGGAATAAAAATCTCGCTTGCGACGCGGCGCAGAATATCGGTAAAGATGCCGCGCCCCTCCACACTGGCCGTGATATCGTAAAAGACCAGTTCGTCCGCACCGGCGGCATTGTAGCAGCGGGCCATCTCCACGGGGTCGGCCCTATCCTGAAGCCCTGCAAAGTTGACGCCCTTGACCACGCGGCCGTCCTTGACGTCAAGACACGGGATAATGCGTTTGGTAATCATCTTCTCTTCCCCTTTGTGCGATTCTCAGTCCTGAAAACGGCGCACCGCCTGTGCAAGGTCGATGGCACCCGTATAGATGGATTTTCCCAGAATGGCTGCATGGCAGTGCATGGCCGCAAGCTGCTCAAGCTCCTCCATCCGGGCAATGCCGCCCGAGGCGGTGATCTCCAGCCCCGGAATCTTCAGCAGTTCCTCATAGAGCGCCATGTTGGTGCCCTGCATCGTGCCATCGCGGGAAATGTCGGTTGCAATGATGGCCTGCACCCCGGCATCGGCGCAGCGGCGGCAGAAATCAATGCCCGGCTCGGCGGTCGTCTCTTTCCAGCCGCTGACTGCCACAAGGCCGTCCCGCATATCCACACCCACGGCAATGCGGGAACCGTAGCGGCGCGCCATCCGGGCGGTAAAATCAAAGTCCCGCACGGCGATGGTGCCAAGAATGCACCGCCCTACGCCGAGGGAAAGGTAATCCTCAATGCGCGCTTCGTCCCGGATGCCGCCGCCCACTTCGATAAACAGCCCGCCCTGACGGGCAATGGCGGCGATGGTCTCCCGGTTGGCGGTCGTGTCGTCCTTGGCACCGTCCAAATCGACCACGTGGAGATATTTGGCCCCGGCGGAAATAAACTCCCGCGCCTGCGCGGCAGGGTCGGCATTGTAGACGGTCATTTGGTCGTAATCACCCTGATAGAGCCGGACGGCCTTGCCGTCCCGCAGGTCAATGGCAGGATACAGATTCATTCCGCTTCCTCCTCACAGTTCGGCAAAGGCTTTCAGCATACGCAGGCCGGTATCCCCGGATTTTTCGGGGTGGAACTGGGTGCCGTAAACATTGCCGCTGCGCACCGCCCCGGTCACGGGGATGCTGTACTCGCTCGTGGCAAGGGTGTTGGCTGCGCAGTTTTTGGCGTAGTAGCTGTGAACATAATAGACGTATTCCCCGGGCTTTGTGTACCGGAACAGCGGGTCATCTTCCCGCCCCGGCACAAGGTCAAGGCGGTTCCAGCCGATGTGCGGCACCTTGAGAGAAAGGTCTTTGAGGTCATCCGCCAGCGGGCAGACCGTTCCGGGAATCAGGCCAAGGCCCTTGTGTTCGCCATATTCATAGCTTTTGTCAAAGAGCAGCTGCATCCCAAGGCAGATGCCAAGCAGTGGTTTGCTTTGTACTTCCTCACGGATAACCGGCACCAGCCCAGTGGCCTCCAATTTTTCCATCGCGTCCGCAAACGCGCCGACACCGGGCAGGATAATGCGGTCGGCCTTGGCAATCACATCCGCATCACGGGTGACGGCCGAGTGAAGCCCCAGGCTTTTCAGGCTGGATTCCAGGCTGAAAAGGTTGCCCACGCCGTAATCAATGATAGCAATCATACACTTTCCCTCTTTTCTTGAACCTGCCGGGTGTCACTGCTGCAAAATCGCGTCCAGTTCGGCAAAGAAGCGGTCCATCTGTTCCGGCGTGCCGATTGTGATGCGCAGATAGTTGTCGATGCGCGGAGCGTTGAAATAGCGAATCAGCACACCACGCTCCCGCAGACGGCGAAAGATTTCGCCGCAGGCCAGCTTATCCGAGGTGACGAACAGGAAGTTCGCCGCGGAGTCCAGCACACGGAACCCGCGCGCGCGGAGTTTTTCTGCGCTCTCATCGCGCGTTTTGCAGATTTTGGCGGTCACGGTGCGGAAATATTCTTCGTCATTGATGGAGGCAAGGCCGGCGGCCTGCGTCATCGAGTTGACGTTGTAAGGGCTGTAACTGAACTTGACGCGGTTCATGTCGGCAATGAGGTCAGGATGGCCGACACAGTAGCCCAGCCGCGCGCCCGCAAGATTGTGCGACTTCGAGAAGGTGCGCACAACGAGCAGATTGTCGTATTTCTTTGTCAGCGGCACGCAGGAGGCATCGGGGCCTGCAAATGCAATGTAGGCTTCATCCACAATGACAACGTGCCCGGGATTGCTGCGCACGACCTCCTCAATGGCATCGCGCGGCGCAAGCAGGCTGGTCGGCGCGTTGGGGTTCGCAATGACGATGGTCTCGTCAAGGCCGCAGTATTTGGAAAGGTCGATGGTAAAATCATCTTCAAGCGGCAGAATGTGCATAGGAATATGCAGCAAATCACACAGAACCGGGTAAAAGCTGTAGGTGATATCCGCAAACGCGAGCGGGTGATTTTCGTCACAGAACGCCCGCAGCGCGAGCAGCAGGTTCTCATCACTGCCGTTGCCGCACAGGATGTTTTCCTCACTGACGCCGCAGTGGCGGGCAATGGCAGAACAGAGTGAATTTGCGGTCAAATCAGAATAAAGGCGCAGGCCTTCCACGGTCCCGGCCACCGCCGCCGCCACGCCGGGCGCGGGGGGATAGGGATTCTCATTGGCGTTGAGCTTGACAAGGTCGGGGCGCTTGAGCTGCTCACCGGGGGTGTACGGCTCGAGCGAGGCGAGGGTCGAAGTGAAAAAACGGCTCATTGGGGAAAACCTCCCTGTGCATCATTTCTCTTGTTTTTCGTCCTCATAACGGATGGTGACGCTGCGGGCATGGGCGTGCAGACCCTCATGCTCGGCAAAGTCCGCAATGCGGCCCTGCACGGCGCCCAGTGCGTCCCGCGTGTAGTAGATGAAGCTGGATTTCTTGACAAAGTCATCCACGCCCAGCGGGCTGGAGAACCGCGCGGTGCCCGAGGTGGGCAGCGTGTGGTTCGGCCCGGCAAAATAGTCGCCCAGCGCTTCGGGTACGTTTTTGCCCAGGAAGATACTGCCTGCGTTGCGGATGCTGTTGAGGATGGCAAACGGATCATCCACGCAGATTTCAAGGTGCTCGGGCGCAATGATGTTGACGGCCTCGATCGCCTTGTTCATGTCATCGGTCACGATAATCTTGCCGTTTGTGTCCACGCTCTCGCGCGCAATGGCGGCGCGGGGCAGCTGCGGAATCTGAACTTCCAGTTCGGCCTGTACGGCGCGCGCCAGTTCGGCGCTGTCCGTCACCAGCACGGGGCTGGCAAGGCGGTCATGCTCGGCCTGACTCAGCAGGTCCGCCGCGACCCAGGCGGGATTGCAGGTCCCGTCAGCCAGAACCAGAATCTCGGACGGGCCGGCAATCATGTCAATGCCGACCTTGCCGAACACTTTGCGCTTGGCGGTGGCCACATAGATGTTGCCGGGGCCGACAATCTTATCTACGGCCGGCACGCTCTCGGTGCCGTAGGCAAGCGCCGCGATGGCCTGCGCGCCGCCGGTCTTGAAGATGCGGTCAATGCCCGCAATGACCGCCGCGGTCAGGATGGCGGGGTTCGCCTTGCCGTCCGGCCCGGCGGGGGTCGTCATGACAATCTCACTCACGCCCGCGACCTTGGCGGGAATCACGTCCATCAGCACCGTGCTGGGATAGGCCGCCGTGCCGCCCGGCACATAGACGCCCGCCCGCTCGATGGGGGTGTATTTCTGCCCGAGTACGATGCCGGGCGTATCGTTCACCACAAAGTTTTCGTGGACCTGATGCTCGTGGAACCGGCGGATATTGTCGGCCGCCATCCGGAGTGTTTTGATAAATTCGGGGTCGGAGGCCGCGAACGCCTCGTCAATCTCCTCCTGCGTGACCTGAATGGAGGTGAGCGCAGCATGGTCAAATTTCAGCGCGTAATCTTTCAGCGCCTCGTCACCGCGGGCGCGCACATCGGCAATGATGGCATCCACGGTGGCTTCCACATTGGCCTCGGCGCGGATGTCGCGGTTGAGAATCTCTTCGGGGCGCAGTGCGTCAAACTCATAAATTCTGATCATCGTCAAGAGCCTCCTTCATTTTGCCGAGCAGCTCGGTCATCTGGGCGTATTTGAACTTGTAGCTTGCCTTGTTGGCAATGAACCGTGCCGAGATGGGCATGAACTCCTCAAGAACCGTCAAATCGTTCTCTTTTAAGGTCGTGCCGGTCTCCACAATATCCACGATCACATCCGACAGCCCCAAAATCGGCGCCAGTTCGATGGAACCGTTGAGCTTGATAATATCAATGTCCCGCCCAATGCTCTCATAGTGGGCGCGGGCGATGTTGACAAACTTGGTTGCTACGCGCAGCGCGCGGCTCTCATCATCCTTAAAGCCTTTCGGCCCGGCCACACACATCCGGCAGCGGCCCATATGAGTGTCCAGCAGTTCGTAGACATCGGCGCCGGACTCCGCCAGAATATCCTTGCCTACAATGCCGATATCCGCCGCGCCATGCTCGACATAGATGGCAACATCGCTGGGCTTGACGAGGAAATACCGCACCCCGGCTTCGGGGTTTTCCACCACAAGTTTGCGGGTGGCGTTGTAGTCCTCGGTGGCTCCGTAGCCTGCCTGCGCCAAAAGCCGGTAGGCTTTGTCGCCAAGACGCCCTTTAGGCAGCGCGATATTGAGCCAGCTCTGCCCGCCCTGCTGCTGAACAGGGGGCAGGGGCGCGGCCAGGCGCTCGAGTTCGTCCAGATAGAGTGCAAACCCCAGCGCGCACGCGCCCGGCGTGAACCGCTGTGCCAGCAGGTCATACCGTCCGCCTTTGAGCACGGCCCGCGGCACCCCGGCCACATAGCCGCTGAACACAAGGCCGTTATAGTATTCCATGTCGCCCGCAAGGCTCAAATCAAGCTGCATCCCGCGCCCGGCGTCACCCAGTTCGTTCTGCAGGCTCTGCAATTCCTCCAGCGCCGCACGCTGGCCTTCGCACCGGCAGGCACTGCGTGCCGCCGCCAAAGTGGCGCCCAGCGGGCCGTGAAGGGCAAGAATCCCGCACAGCGCATCGGCGGCCTCGTCATCCAGTCCGGCCTGCAGGGCCGCGGCGCGCAGCTCGTGGGCATTTTTGTCGCGCAGCAGTTCGAGCAGCCGGGGCCGCGCGGCGGCATCCACGGCCAAATCGTCAAGCAACGCCGTCACAAACCCCATGTGGCTCAGTTCCAGCACGGTGGGAACTTCCAAACTGGCCAGGCTCTCAAGCGCAAGGCGCACGACTTCGGCCTGACCGGCGCTGTCCACCGCGCCGATGCACTCAAGGCCCATCTGGCTGATTTCGGTAAAAGTATGGCTCTCCCGGCTCGGGCGGCAGATATTTTCGTTATAGTAGTATTTTTTGCATTCCCCGGGTGCAGGCTGGGCGTTCTTGGCAATGGAAAGCGTCACGTCCGGCTTGATGGCACGCAGGTGCCCGTCCAGGTCGGTGAAGGTGATGACCTGCGGGTCGGACAGAAACCGCTCGTTCTGCTGATACAGCGAATACTCCTCAAAGCGGGAGCAGCGGTATTTGCGGTAGCCCGCCCGCTCATACAGCACCCGCAGCCGCAGGGTGCTGCGCTCAACGGGCGAAAATTGCGAAAGCTCCAACTGCATACTTGTTACCCCTCTTATCCTCATCTCTTGCACCCGCAAAAGCGCGGGAATAGATAAAGTAATTATACTTTTATACACTAAAGTTGTAAAGAGATTTTGGAGAAAATTTCAAGAAGATATCGTCTTTCACCTGTTACCCAAAAACAAAAGAAGTACGTATATTTCACGTCAGGAACCGTCCCGCCAGAGCGGGGCGGTTATTTAATCGAAAATTTGAAAATTCGTCCCAAAGACTGTCCGGTCGTAGTCTTTGGGGTGAATTTTCAAATTTTCATTCCTCTTCGGGGGTCTCGGGGGACAGGTCCCCCGAGCCGGGGTTCGCTGCGTCGGAACAGCGAGACTTTTCTGGGTACTCTTTTGGTCACAAAAGAGTACCGCCCGCGGCAGCGAGAGTTATTAAAGATAAACAGCAGCTTAGAGGTAAGGTTTAAATCTCCTCAGCTTTGACTTTCGTCAGTCCACCTCAGTTCCACGCAAGAGCCGCCTTCGGCACAACATCCGGCGCATAAAATTAAAAACCCGCCCCACGTTGGTGGGGCGGGCTAAAGCAATAGGAATGGAAGACTTACCGCTGCCGCAGTGCAGAATAGGCTTTAATCATCAGCACGGTGAACCAGAGCAGCACGACGGAGAAAACCACAAAGCTGATGGACATCGCCGCAGCAAGGGCAGAATTGTCCGGCATCGCAAGGCTAACGAGCCGAAGCACCGTGTGCAGCAGAAGAATCAGCGAATCGCTGAGCAGCATCAGCCGCGTGCTCCTTGTGTAGTGCAGATCATCCATCGCAAGGCGGGACGAACTCAGCGCGCCGGCCGCCGCGCCCATGAGCAGCCACAGGTCGGCAAGGCGCAGCACGGCGGGCAGCCACCCGCCGCCCTGTACCCAGGAACCGCAGAGCGCCAATTCAGCCAGCAGCGCCAGCGTGATGCAGCAGATGGACTGCAGACCCTCCCGCGTGAGGAGCAAAGCGCCGCAGAGCATCAGAACACTCAGGCTCAGTTCCGCCAGATTGACGCTTTCCGGCACAGCCAGAAGCGCCCGGCCTGCCGCACCGACACCGAGCAGGAGATAAGCCGCGGCGCGGTGATCCCGTTTTTTATTCATGTTTTCACGACCTTTTTGAAAATATCCTTAACAAACAAACCGCCGCGCCCGCCGGAATACAGGTTCCGGGGACGCGGATTTCTGCCTATTATACCACCTGCTCAGCACTTGCACAAGCGTCCGGAGCGTGGTATAGTAATGCCAAATTGCAAATTTATCATGAACGAGAGGACCGCTGATGGAATTTTCAAAACGACTGGAACTGTTCGGGCCGGAAATCTTCGCCGCGCTCGATGACAAAAAAGCCGAGCTGGAAGCACAGGGGAAAAAGCTGTACAACCTTTCAATCGGAACGCCGGATTTTGAGCCGATGCCTCATATCCGCAAGGCTTTGATGGATGCCGCCGCCGACCCGGTCAACTGGAAATATTCCCTGCATGATTTGCCGGAACTGCTCGATGCAGTCTGCGCCTACTACCGCCGGCGCTTCGGGGTGGACTGCATCACGCCGGATAAGGTGATGAGCTTCTCCGGCAGTCAGGACGGCATCGGCCACCTCGGCCTTGCGCTCCTCAATGAAGGCGATACCGCGCTGCTTCCCGACCCGTGCTACCCGGTATTCATCACCGGCACAAAACTCGGCGGCGGGGAACCGTGGTTCTACCCGCTGCGCAAGGAAAATAACTTCCTGCCCTGCGTAGCGGATATCCCCGCTGACGTGGCCCGCAAAGCCAAGTACATGATTGTCTCGCTTCCGGCCAACCCCGTCGGCAGTGTCGGCACGCCGGAAGTTTACCGTGAAATCGTGGATTTCTGCAATGAATATGACATTCTGCTCATCCATGACAATGCTTACAGCGATATTATCTTTGACGGTGCGCAGGGACACAGCATCTTCAATATTCCCGGCGCGGAACGCTGCGCGGTGGAGTTCTTCTCACTGAGCAAGAGCTTCAATGTCACGGGTGCGCGCATCAGCTTTTTGGTGGGCCGTCCCGATGTGATTGCGGCGTGCAAAAAACTGCGCAGCCAGATTGATTTCGGTATGTTCATCCCGGTCCAGAAAGCGGCCGTGGCCGCCCTCACCGGCCCGCTTGAGCCGGTAAAGGCGCAGTGCGCCGAGTATCAGCGCCGCCGCGATGCGCTGTGCGGCGGGCTTCGCGCAGAAGGCTGGGACGTGCCGGACAGCCACGGTTCAATGTTCGTCTGGGCACCGCTCCCGGCAGGCTGCACGAACAGCATGGACTTCTGCATGGAACTGATTGAGAAGGCCGGCGTTATCTGCACCCCCGGCTCGAGCTTCGGCCCGTCGGGCGAGGGGTATGTCCGTTTTGCCCTGACCCTCCCGGCCGAAAAAATCACCGAGGCGGTTGCCGCCATTGCCGCCAGCGGGATGATCCGCTGAGCGAAAAACAGAAAAAGACCGGGCACGGCAGCATAAATCCCGCCGTGCCCGGCTTATTTTTGCCCGGAAGGAGATTCGTAGGGCCACATAACGTCCGACAAATTCAAAAGGTAGTCGGTCGTCACCCCATAATAGCGTGCTAACTTGCAAAGAATCTCGGTGGGAATGTCCAGTTCGCCGCGCTCGTAATTGCTGTATACGCGCTGACTGCATGAAAGAATCTGCCCCATCTGGGTCTGGGTCAAATCATGGTCCTCCCGCAGATCGCGGATGCGCCGGTACAGCATGGAACGCTCACTCCCCCTCGCGGGGCAGCGCCCCGCTGTTTCGTTTGTAAAAGTGTAGCATAGCGGATTATCCGCTATTGAACTTTAGCGGATTTTGCGCTAAAATAGAGAAAATATCGTTCCAAAAGGGGAGGAAAATGCAGGAAATGGCGGCTGAGCGGAAACAACAGGGCTGCACCGAGGCGGTTTGTGTCGGTGAACTTCGGGTGGACCTCAAGACCAAAAAAGTGTTCCGGAACGGCGCGGCGGTCAAACTGACCCCGCATGAATTTGCACTGCTCAAAGTGCTGGTTATGAACCGCGGCATGGTCCTCACCCGCGCACAGATCCTGCACGCGGCGTGGGGGTATGAGTATGAGGGGAACAGCCGCACCGTGGATGTGCATATCAGCCGCCTGCGCCGCAAACTTGGACTGGAACAGGCGTTGCAGACCGTCTACCGCAGGGGCTACAGGCTGAGTGAGCAAGATCGTGACTTTTCGCAGCAGCCGGACGAATAAAACGAAAATGCCCCTGCTTTCCGTAAAGAAAGCAGGGGCATTTTTGCAGAGCGGTTAATTCAGTTTGAGGTCGCCTTCCTCAATCCAGCCTTTGCGGCGGAACCAGGCGCCCAGCACGGCGCAGATGACGGCGGGCAGGACAAAGCTGATCAGCACCAGCCCAACCCAGTCAAAGGCGGTAATGGCGGCTTTGGTGCCGGC